>JAKSBV010000114.1 GCA_022360955.1 Bacillota bacterium | reverse complement strand
GAATACGCATTTGATGACAAGGGTAAATTCCAATGGCTTCTTCCAGATGGTAGTTATGCAACAGCTGATAAACACAATGATGTTCGTAAAATTGGTACCTTACAGCCGGGTGGTCATACGCCGGGATATAGACCAGAGTTTTTAAAACATTTTGAAGGTCCTGTGAGAAACATAAGAGTGCCTATTGCAAAATATGCAAAAATGCCTACTCCATCATTCTACTTTGAAGAAAAGCATGTTAAGGACGTTGGTACAATAACAGCTGACGTCCAACCATATGTTGAACAATTTATTGCTAAAGCAATAGTAGGAGAATTGGATGTTGATACTGAATGGGATAGCTATGTGAAGACATTAAAGCAGATGGGCTTAGATGATCTAATAAATATCTACAATGGTACATACGATTTATATAAGCAAAACTAAGAAATACCTCTTACACAAGGTCGCGCACCTGAAAGCTATATTCATCCACCCCCATAACCCTTCAATGAGATTAAGGTTTGGGCTATCGGTGGCAAAAACACCAGTTCCAATCGATGCTTATTCTCTTGAAGGAACGGCTGAATGAAATGAGCATGATGGATACGAGCATTATCTAAAATCATAACAATTTTCCCAGTGGGGTACTGCAATAAAACATTTTGTAAAAACTTCATGAAAATCTTAGCATCATATTTTTCTTCTTCAATACAGTACACTTGCCCAGTTTTATAGTTTAGTATTCCAAGGGTTCTCCGTGGAGAGATTTGGCTTTTACCTAAAGATATAACATCTGGTTTATATTATAATGCTATATATAAGACAATCTATCAATGACAGGCCCATTCAGGCATGTGACATGGGTACAGACCCCCAGACACACTAAAACCATGTGTGTCAGATGGTTCAGTCCCCAAGTCACATGCCTTCGTACTTTAATTGTGTTATATATAGAATAAAAATTTTAGGAGGTATACTATGAAAAGAGCATTAGTGATTATCTTATGTTTGGTGATGGTGTTTTCTATGATGGCTGGCTGTACTCAGAAAGATGAACCAGAAAATCAGACTACAAAAGCACCAGCGGGAAATTCAGACCAGACAAACAGCGCAAACGAGAAGGCAGCAGGAAAGGAAATGGATCCACGTCTTGAAGAAATTGGTTTTACACCTGGGAGTTGGCCATTAGTAGAAAAACAAATTAAAGTTGTAGCCAGTGGCATGACCCACTCTACTCTGCTAGGCTCAGCAGATGATTGGGATAAAAACAAGTTCTGGGTAAGGCTTGAAGAAAGAACAAATATTGATTTTGAATGGTTAAGCCTGGTACAAGGCGGTAAAGCTTTCACAGAGCAAATGAATCTTGCGTTTGCTTCCGGTAATATTCCGGACATATTTTTTAAATGTAGAATTAATCCATTAGACGAGTTAAAATATGGACGTGAGGGTGGTTTTATTCCACTTGAGGGATACATTGCAGAATACATGCCTAACTTGAATAAGTTGTTCAAAGAATACCCTGAAATTAAAAAATCTATAACAACTCCTGATGGACACATTTATACTTTACCTGAAATAAATATTGACCCTGTTAGTAAGGTGAATACAAATATAATTATAAATAGAGTTTGGATGGAGAAACTAGGGATAAACGATCCTGAGACAATTGATGATTTTTATAATATGTTAGTTGCATTCAGGGATGAAGATCCCAACGAAAATGGCAAGGCGGATGAAATACCTCTTTGTGTAGCCGAGACTGCAAATGTTGCACAATTGGTTAATTTATTTGGTTATCAGCTTAATATAGATAATATGTTCCTTGATGAAGAATTAGATGAAATTGTTTTTGTACCAACGCAGGATGGATTTAAGGATTTCTTGAAATTTATGAACAAGCTTTATAAAGAAAAATTATTGGATAATGAGTTTGTTACACTGAATAATGATCAGATAAAAGCAAAGGGAAGTATGGAGGATTCAATACTTGGAGTGGTTAGGGCCAACTCACCCGGTCTTCAAGTAGGCGGTCTTTCGCAGGTAGCTACAAGCAATGATTTAACTATTGAAGAAAATAACAGAAGAGCAGACTACAAATTTATGATTCCTATAAAAGCGCCAAACAATGGAAGGCAACTAGTACTAGGTTCTACATCAACCACTCCTGGTAAATTTGCTATAACACCAGAATGTGAATATCCTGAAGTTATAATGTCATTTATGGATTTCTTCTATACAGAAGAAGGAGGTACTTACGTCTATGCAGGTGAAGAAGGGTCAGAATACGCATTTGATGACAAGGGTAAATTCCAATGGCTTCTTCCAGATGGTAGTTATGCAACAGCTGATAAACACAATGATGTTCGTAAAATTGGTACCTTACAGCCGGGTGGTCATACGCCGGGATATAGACCAGAGTTT
>JAKSBV010000446.1 GCA_022360955.1 Bacillota bacterium | reverse complement strand
TACTATCTTCATAGGTAGCACGGGTGGTTTTTTCAACGAATTTCACCATATCCAACTGCGTGAGCCCGGCCCTTGGATTATTAAACAGCCAGTCCTTGACATAATCCAAATCCGCTATATCAATAACGCCATTACCGTTAATATCGTATTTTTCCTCATATTGAACACTATTAGCATCCAATCCTTTACGCAGGGCCGTATGTGTAAAATCATTGGTCTCTACCTTGCCGTCATCATTCATATCCGGTATGCCCGGTACAATTGTTTTGCCAATCAACTCCGTAAAATAACGTCGCTCACCTGCTCCGTTGACAAAAGCAGAAGATTCATTAAGGGTAATATAGCCTGTGGCGCATACATCTTCTTTGACTTTAAATGTTACCCCGGCCAGATCTATGCTGTTCGTCTCATTCATGTTTCTACCATCAATATATATCCTGCCTAATGTGCCGGTATCCACCGTAACACCGCTCATACCAGGTACTGCATTGACGAGTTCAAGAAGTCTTGCATCATATTCTATTTCCAGCTCCAGTGCGTTTACCGTTTCATCGGTTTGAATTTGCACCTTATATTCATTTTGCTGCCCCGGATATGTACGCATTTTTGAAGATACAATGGCTGCCGTTGTCCTATTGACATCAATATGGGCTTCCGATACTTCCTCATTCTTTGCAATTAACCTTCCCGCATCGTCGTATTCAAAGGTAGTGATATATCCTTCCGGTCTGACAATAGATACGATATTGCCGTTTTTATCATATGCAAATTTTGTTTCCGCCTTTACCGTTCCTGTTCCGCCATCTTTAAGATCGTCGGCCTCTATTTCCTTCCACTGCTTGTCCACTCTGCCCGTACTGTCATAACTATAGCCTGTGATGCTGAAGGTGCCCTCATTGATTTTTACCTTTTCTTCAATGGTATTGCCCAGCGCATCATAGGTGTATTCCATATAGGCACCTGTCGTATCGGATATGGTCTTGACCCTGCCGTTCTTATCATGGGTATAGGTAATAGTATTCCACCCCGAAGGTACTCCTGTCTGCGTTACGTACTCGGGTGATTTTTTCTCTTGCAGCAAGTGCCCTACTTGATCATAAACATACCGTGTGATGCAGTAATACACTGTGCCGTTTTCCTTTTTCATAGGCTCTCTTTTTTCCAAGAGCCACCCTGCAAGGTTGTATTTGTACAGGGTACCGTAACGGCTGTTGTCATCCTGACCGCTTAAGTAGCCTTTGGCGTCTATTTCTTTAATAACTCTTCCGTCGGCATCGTAGATAAGCTTTTGGACGACATTGTCCTGCGTATCCTTTACTTTTATGAGTCTATTGAGGTTATCATAGACATACTGCATGCCCGCACCGTCGTCAGTATTTTCGTCATAATGATTGGCATCAATTATTTTTATTTTATTTCCCGCTGCATCATATTTAATCCTGGACTGCTGCCCGGACGGGTTGGTTATTTTAATCAGTCTGTTGTCCTTATCATAGACATACCCTGTTCCCGTACCGTCTTCTGCTGCGGCATCATAATAATTGGGATTGACTTCTTTGATTCTGTTTCCTTCCTCATCGTATTGAAAAATAATAACATTTCCAAGGGGGTCGACTTGTTTTGTCAATCTATCCATGGCATCGTAGGCATAGGTATACCCACTTCCCCCATCGGCCGCTGCGTTATACTGTTCCGGCTTGATAAGTTCGCTCAGGTTCCCCACAGAATCATATTTCATCCTGGTCACGGATCCTTTCGGATCGATGATTCTTTTGATTTTATCCTGTTGGTTATATTCGTAGGTCACTGTACCATAATTCGTTTTTATAGTTGTTCTTCTATCTATCGCATCGTAGCCGTACTCGATGCTGTTGCCTTCCGCATCCGTTATTTTAGTAGGCATACTGCTGTCTTTGTATTCATAGGTTATCTTATCATTTTTCGCATCGGTAACGGCGGTAAGCCTTCCATACATATCATATGTATAGGTGGTTACGGCATAGGTTGTGTCATCCAGTTTGACACTTTTTTTCTTGAGATTGCCTTGTGTGTCATATTCAAAAGCAGTCAATCCGCCGCCCGGTGTTAATATTTCTTTTAAATTGTCCGCATCATCGTATTGATGCCTAATGGTATAATTAAACGGCTCGGGAGATACGACAGCGGTTACGTTTCCTCTTTCATCATAGGTATACCGGGTCATATTACCATTTCTATCTTTTACGCTATCGCGATTCCCCCATTCATCATAGGTATATTCTTCATACGTACCGTCATTGAAACCCTTCTTCGTTATATAGAGCTTTTCATTATATGTGTAACTTATACTTTTACCGGTAGATACGAAGGTATAGGTATTAACCATATTCCTGTCATCATAGGTATATTCGATAATATTGCCGTATTCGTCCCACTGGCGTATGATCCGCTCAAATTCATCATACTCATTTTTGATAAATATTTTACCATTTTCATCGGTAATGGACGTAATGCCATGATCATTATATGCATAGTTGGTAGTACCGCCACCGATTCCCTTGACCTGCTTTAAGCTGCCGTCAACATCGTAGTCATATATCATTGTTCTGTTTAACGGATCCGTAATCGTCTTGATACGTCCGTTTTCAGTGGTGATGGTTAACGTTTTCCCGCTTGCGCCTATGATAGAGGTCAAATGACCGGAGCTATCGTACCGAAGGGTGACCTCATTGCCGTTTAGGTCTGTAATTGACGCCAGCTTTCCATTGCTATTATAGTCGTACGTAAGCTTATCTTTGCGTTTTAGGATGTAAGTATGATCAGGCTTTTTGGTAAGCACATCAAATACGGTTTCGGGACCACTGTACCGATTGGTTCCGCTGACCGGTTCAAAAACAACCTCTCGGCCATCAGGATAGGTCACGGTGACATGACCTGTCGCAGCATCTGTTTCAGCACTGCTGTCATAGTTAAAGTGCCATCCCTTTCCCAGCATGCCTTCTTCCTTGTCCAGCGAATTATAGTGCCGTACGATTTCCAGGGGTGCGCCACGATCGGGGAGATTGAGGTCTACATCAATCGCATAGTAATTTCCGGTTACAATATTAACAGGTTCGTTAACCATTTCGGCATTGGGCGGATGTCCGTAGTTGCATTTTTTGATTTTGTGAGTATATACACCGCCTGTATAGTTCTGTACGTATTCCCATACACGCGTGTCTGCATCTGCCGTATACACGGTTCCGCTGTAATAACCGGTATAGTCGTCCACTTCTACAAGGTTGGGAACCCATACGCTTACTTGTTTTGCAAGCTCTCCTTCATAGAAAGCCGAATACGTTGTTACGATCGTATAGGTGCCATCCGGATGGTCGGTACGTACAGGACCTGCAACAATAGCGGAAAAAATTTTCGGAATTTCACCCACATACCCATCTTCATTGATTGGGTACGTGGGATGATTATTGCTGTTATTCCACGAATAGGATTCGGATATAACACTTCCATTTTGATCAAAATGAATCGTAGCCGTATTATCCATGGTTTTTGTAAATATTCTGGTCTCGGTTTTGGTGTCATAATGCCCGTAATCCACCTCCCGGGTATCATGGTCAACATCTACCAGTGCCAATGTTCCGGTATATCCACCCGCAGCATACATATAGGAGTTCGCCGGCTGACTGGTACCGGTATTAACGGAAAATCGATCGATATCTTTACTCTTGCCGGGTGTAAAACTACCACTTACTACTCTGGCAATCGGCTCTCCATCTTTCTGCAATATGCCGCTGTATTGACTGTCCTCATATTTAATTTTCTCAGGAAAATTTTTTGTACTTCTTACAAGTGAGTCAGTCATTATTTTAAAATCTTCACCGGCATATACCATCTTTACAGGTAAAAATACTTGAAAAACAGCAATTATCATAAAAACCAAACTGCAAATCCACATTCTCTTGGTCCCAAAATATCGTGAACTGTGATTTCTTAATGCATTCATAGTGATGTATTTGCCCCCTTTATTATTTGTACGATCACCGTATCTTCTTTTATTGCGTAAATTCTCAGCCTGCCTCATAAATGCCGGATCACCTCAAGCAAAAGCCGATCAGCTATCGAACAGCCTTTACCTGAGTTATGGCATTTAAATATATCTTTTCCCCGATCAATTAGCGTTCAGCACTTTAATATTTAAATCGGATACTGCCGGAATATGAATATATTCTCCCGATGCATCTACCACTTTTGCAAGCAGTGCTTTTATTTGTACAGGGTCATTCGTTATGATGTTGAATTTTATGCTCAGCACATCAAATTGTCCGGTTTCTCCTTGTACACTGCCTGTTTGCGAAATCAGGAACTTAATACTGCCTGTTTGAGTATCCTCGACATTGCTCACATATACATTTTGATCCTGCGGCCAAATCAGCCTTTTGATGCTGTCCGCTTTTAACGCCAGGGAGGCCGGATCATATTTTAGTTCTGCATGTGCGGTATACATCTCGTTAAAATGATTTGTCTTGATTAATACTTCTACTTCTTTCTCCGTGTCATCCTGGGTGACCCAATTAGCTGCAGCTATGCACAGACCCGGTGAACTTTCCGTCCAAGTAATGGCGGCAGCAATATCGCTCCAATGACTCTTAGTAATATTATTTTTTGCCCTAATACGATATATGTACTGCGTGTTGGAGGTTAATCCTGTATGTATATACGTTGCGTCTACAACACGGTCTATGATTGTGCCGTTTGCTTCAATTTCGTATTCCGCAGCACCTGCTACCCTATCCCATGTTAAGGTTACGGTGTTTTCGGTCGCTGTCGCCAATAAGTTTTCCGGTTTCGCATACAAGGTACACATTGTAAATGTTGCACTCCATTTGCTTATACCTTCACTATTTTTGGCTCTGATTCGATATGTATGAAGCGTACCGGGCATTAAATCATGATGTACATAGGTTGTGCTTGTACCATTATCAACCACAATTCCGTCTGCTTCAATATCATAACGGTCATATCCTTCAACTTCCTTCCAGGATAAGCCGATTGAACTTTCTGTTATCGTAATCTCATCAAATTCTATCACCAGTGGAAAATGATCGCCCTGTGGAATCGGCAAGGATGATAACCACGGATAGGATTCACCGTCTTCAATATTCCATATCTTTGTTTCATCCATTCCTGCGGTTATATCCCAATTGGTGAAGGTATCTATTGCTTTTAATTCTGCCGTTGTTTTTGCGCTGCCTGATGGATTTTCATAATTGGACCCCGGATTTATATCTTTGTTATAGAAGCAATGCGTGATTGCAGTATAATTACCCGTTTGGGCCAGTCCTTTCACACGTTCGTTTCCGGCATCTGCTACAACTCTTCCTGCAGCATAACAATTGATTATCTTCAACTGACTGTTGTCTCCGTGTCCTTTGCCATAGCCTATGAGTCCTCCGCCCATTCCGGTAGGGGTTGTGACTTCAACATCTCCTATTGCAAAACAATTCTTAATCACCCTTGTATTTATTATGTTTATACTGGCACTACCTATCAATCCTCCTACCCCACTACTTCCCGTTACTTTTCCCGTAGCATAGCTCTCTTCCACAATACAATCTTCTCCCGTCCTATAAATCGATAGGCTTCCAACGAGCCCGCCTGCCCCACCTGATTGACTTAAAACGGCACCTGTTGTATGACTTCTGGAAAGATTGGAATCAATTAACAAACCTATGAGTCCCCCGCCGATACCGCGAGTACTTTCTACGCTTACTGCTGAAGAACAACCGGTAATGGTTGATGACTCTATCTCACCTATAAGTCCTCCTACATGAATATTGCCATGAACCTTGCCCGGTCCCGCTACCGAACAGTTTTCCATTGTTGAAGACTTTCCGTATCCGACCAATGCTCCGGTTCGTGAATCGCCCGTTATACCCTTTTCACCTAACTCTATTTTTATATTCTTCAGCACCACATTTTCTATACATGAAAACAGTCCTGTATAATCGTCGTCCCTATGTATATTCAGATTCTTTATGACATAGTTG
>JAKSBV010000206.1 GCA_022360955.1 Bacillota bacterium | reverse complement strand
ATAACAGCATGAACCTGTTGGCTGTCATTACAGACGCAGAAGGACAACGTATCACGTACAAGTATGATAAAGAGGGCCGGTTAAAAGCAGAAATCGACCGTAACGGACAGATGCTGCTGTACGAATATAACAGGGACAACAATCTTACGGTGAAAGATGCAAAAGGACAAGACCTGCTGCAAAAATACCTGTATAACAAAGACGGAAGCCTTTTGGCTGCAATCACGAAAGAAGGGATAGATCAATTTGAATATACGGAGAATGGATATACAAGCAAAAGAATAAGGAACGGTAGAATGGAGCTGTCCTATCAATACGACAAAAATGGCAATATCACCAAAATGACCGACGGGACAGGCAATGTAACCGGATATACGTATGACGTGATGGGCAGACTGAAAACCGTACGTGATGCAGGCAGTCAAATAGCTACTTACAGTTATAATGCCGATAATTCGGTTGCAAATATTGATTATGATACAGGGATGCACATTACTTATGGCTATGACAGGGATCAAAATATGATCTCTATTGTACATGAAAATCCTCAAGGAAGTCGTATCAATCATTATGAGTACACCTATGATCATAACGGCAACCAGCTTACCAAAAGGGAGAACGGTCAAAAAACCGTCTATACCTATGATGCGTTGAACAGGCTGTCAACGGTTCAATATCCCGAAGGCATCAGCGAAACATTCGAATATGATCCTGCGGGCAATAGAATCAGTAAAACAAGAGGGGCGGAGCAAATAAACTATACTTACGACAACCTCAACCGGCTGACAGAAAGCGCAAAAAATGGTATAATGACCGCATATACCTATGATCGTAACGGAAACCTGCTAAATATGGCAGCAGGTGCAGAAAATATGGTTTATACCTATGATGCTTATAACAGGCTCAAAGAAGTCAGCATGCCCGACGGTACATGGGTTCAAAACGAATATAACGCATTAGGGTTAAGAATTGCCATCATAGAAAACGGTACGAAGTATGCCTATACCTTTGACCGGGGCAGCATTATTGCAGAAGTCAATGCCAATCATGAACTCATTGCAAGAAGTATCCGAGGCATAAAGCTCATGGCCCGGCAAAACCGCAAGGGAGAAATGCATTATTACCTTCACAATGCCCACGGCGATGTAGTGAACCTCGTAAACGGCAGCGGCGAAGTCTTTAACCACTATACCTATGATGCATTTGGGAATGCCCATACCCATACGGAACGGGTAACGAATCGATTCATGTATGCGGGCGAGCAGTTTGACAAGGGATCAGGGCAGTATTATCTAAGGGCCAGGTATTACAACCCGGTGATAGGAAGATTTACGCAGGAAGATACGTATAGAGGAGAGATATCGGACCCGCAGAGTCTGAACCTATATGCCTATGTACAAAACAATCCGATAAAGTATATAGACCCTAGCGGACATATAAAGGTAAAGTGTGGTGTGGACAACAACTGGGGCTGGGACATAGATTGGAACGAGCTGGGAGAAAAGGCAATAAATAAGATGCGTGTGAGTTTTCATGCTATCATCTCGGCAATGAGTGATTCATATACCTTCGGAGGCGCGGAATACGTTATAAATACGGTAAGATTCTATACGGTAGGAGACTACGATGCTTCCGCAATACGAAGAATGATTGACCCCGAATATGCAGCGACGTATGACAATGCGAAAAAGTTGTTTGATGCAACCAAATATTTGGGAGCCGGTGGAAATATAGGTTTACTAGGCGCAAAAAGATTAGCAACGACAACCGGAGATGTCATCACGGCTGCCGGAAGTGCTGAGAAAGCAGTGAGTAAGGCTGCGATTATATCAAGCAGCTTTGGTAGTGGGGGCAGTAGTGGTGATGAGAAGGAAGATGAGGGTGCGGGTAAGAACTTGCCAGAAGTAGCCGGGAAAGGAACTTCAAAATATGGTCGTCAACCAGCAAATTTAAAAGAACAACTTGCGGTTGAAGAAGCCATGACAAATCCGGGAAAAGGAACTAACCTGGATTTGAAAGGTGACCCAAGATGGCCAGCTTCAGAAGGATGGACTAAAAGGGCACAAAATATTAATGGCGTTGAGGTTCATTACCAATATAATCCTAAGACAGGTCAAATAGATGATTTTAAAATTCCAACCCGATAAAAGGAGAAACGATCATGAAAGTAAAATGTAGAGCAAATACCGGAGCAGGGTTGATGCCTGTAACAATATCAAATATTGGAGATACAGCAGAAACACAATATCCTTTGAAGATAGGTGAAATTTATACAGTGTACGGGCAGGGTATTTTGAGAAATGTATTAAAATATCTTATAGTTGGAACATATGAAAATTTGCCATCTTGGTACCCAGCTGAACTTTTTGAAGTGGAAGATTCACAAATTTATTTTGAATGGCATTATAAGTATGATAAAGATTTTGTTACCAGTGCGCTTTGGGGGTATCATGAAATGGTAAATGAGAAAAACCATTATGTAGATCTTATTGAGCGAGAAGACCAAGCAATACGTATTTTTTTGAAGAGAAAAAAAGAGATAGATGAATTTAATTGATAAGGGAAATCTTTGTTGGAATCAGAGTATTTTAGTTGTAAACGAACAAGATGCACTTTTGCAGATACCTAAAAGTATACTTGGCTCAATTTACAGCTATCTAAAGAAGCCTATTATTGCTTATTCAAAGTCCCTAAACGCTCGGCAATGCCGACTGATGTGAACCGGCGAGTGCGCCTGAAGGTGCACTCGTCTTTAACCTGCACACTTTCGATCCCATGGTTCACCTTGCTATTAAGATGATGAAGACACATTTTGGATTTGCATTAAAAAAGTAGAAGACTCTTTCGCAAAAAGTCGCCAAATTTGGTTTTATTTTCACTGAAGGATAAAACTATCCCGGCGGAGGTTATCAAAATGCAACATAGGGGCACACAGAGACTTATATTGCAGAGCATTTACTTGTTTGTACCGAACCTGGTTTATAAGGCTACGAATGAGTCATGGTCAACCAGTGTACAAGAAAGGTAATAAATGCATTATTCCTGATGTAAATTCTCATAAAATGGAAATCTTAAATATGTTGGCGGTTCTTTAGAAGTAATTACAGATACTCAAGGTACTGTAGTTACTGTTATCACGAAATAAGTGGGGTGAAATATGAGAACGTTAGAGCAAATAAGGTTTTGTAGTTCAGAAGAGAATTTTTATAAGTATAGGGCAGAGATTGCTGATTCTCTAATGGAAAAGGTAAAAAGCTTGTCTATTTAGAAAAAAGGTCACACAGAAATAAATCAAGCAGATAGTAGAGTTAACAATATATAATCCTAAGAGTGTGTTTAAAATAAAACAAGATAGGAGTAGTGTCATGGAATTATTACCACAAATTGAAGTTAGCTTTT
>JAKSBV010000399.1 GCA_022360955.1 Bacillota bacterium | reverse complement strand
GATTAACGAACCAAAGCTTTGGTCGCCGGACCATCCTAATTTATATAAACTCAAAACCTATGTAACGGAAGATGAGGTCCTATTGGACAATGATACCGTGACCTTCGGTGTGCGATATTTTAAATTTAACAGTCAAACGGGATTTACGTTAAACGGCAAGAGTATGAAGTTTCAAGGGGTATGTGAACACCACGATGCAGGACCTGTGGGAACGGCGATACCGGAAAAAGTGCTGGAAAGAAGACTTAAGCTGTTAAAGACAATGGGCTGTAACGCCATCAGGACGGCGCATACCCCATTGGCACCGGAGTTCTACGATCTGTGTAACCGGATCGGCATTATGGTAATGGATGAATTATTTGACGGCTGGGAGACGCCGAAGATGCCTTACGATTATGGTTTGTACTTTGAAGAATGGTGGGAAAAGGACCTGGGGGACTTTTTACAGCGTGACCGCAACCACCCCTGTGTCATATTGTGGAGTATCGGTAATGAAGTGAAAGACATAAAGACTGCAACCACTAAGAAACTGGTAGATTTTATCCACAAGCATGAACCGACCAGGCCGGTTACCTGTGGCGTGCAGCATAAGACACAAATAGCTGAGGATAACAGAGCGCTGTTGGATATAGCAGGATATAACGGCGGCGGCGGTGCAGCCTTTGTATTTGAAAAAGACCATGAAAAGCATCCCGAACGTGTTTGTGTCGGAACGGAGATTCCCCACACATACCATACAAGGGGTATTTACCGTACACAGACGTGGTGGCGTGACAAGAATAGGGAGCGTATTGAGATAGAGAATCTGACGGAAGAAGAGATATTCTTTGACGGCGCCTTGGAATACAGTTCTTCCTATGATAATGCGGGCGTACGTATTAGTGCAAGGGATTCCTGGAAACAGACCAAGAGCCTGCCCTACTTAACCGGAGAATTTCGGTGGGTCGGTTTTGATTACTTGGGTGAAAGTTTCGGATGGCCGGCACGGTCGGCGAATAAAGGGGTCCTGGATCTTTGCGGTTTTCAAAAGGATCACTATTATTTTTACCAAAGTCAGTGGACGGAAGAATCGATGGTGCATGTACTGCCCCATTGGAACCATGCCGGCAAAGAGGGTGTGGTCATACCGGTTTGGGTCTATACAAACTGTGACAGTGCAGAGCTGTTTTTAAACGGTGAGTCGTTGGGCGAAAAGCCCATGACCGACCGGATGTATATCCAGTGGGATGTGGCCTATGTGCCGGGAGAGCTCAAGGTGACAGCGAAAAAGGATGGACGGATCGCTGCCGAAAAAACGGTCAGGACAGCTTCGGAACCGGTCGATTTCAAACTAGATGCGGATAACCGGGCACTGGCGCCGGACGGGCGAGATGTGAGTCACGTGACTTTTGAAATTATAGACAAGGATGGCAATTTTGTACCGCAGGCCTGTGACAGGATCGTGATTGAGGCCCTTGGCCCCGTTCGTAATCTTGGTATGGAAAATGGCGATCCGCTGGATCTGACACCGGCCAAAGTGAATTACCGTAAGGTATTTAACGGATTGGGCCTGGGTATACTCCAATCCACCTTTGAAAAGGGCGATATTGAACTCATTGCCGGAGGCATCCTGGGAGAGCACATCTTCGAAAAAGAGTCCCGGGTCAGTATTGCTGTCAAGCAAGTGATGCTTCGGGGGGCATTGAAAGAAAGAAAGTTCGATATTTACTACACCACGGACGGCTCAGAGCCGACGCAGCATGCCGCAAAGTATACGGGTGCTTTTACCCTGTGCGATACTTGCACCGTGAAAGCAGGAGTCTATGAAAACGGACAATTGGTATTATCGCTGGAAGATGGGTTCAAAAAAGGGAAAAAGTCCAAAGTCCTTGATTTAACGCATGGCAACAAGGTACATGATATTTCAAAAGGTCCCTTTGCAAAAGAGATGATAGGAACATGGGAGGCGGAAGGGCAGCAATATATTTTCCGTCCGGACGGTGTGGTAGTGAGTGTAAAGGAAGACATCACGGAAGAAGGCCGCTGGTGGTATGATTATCCCGCCGATCCCTTTGATGCCCCTGACTATGCAGGGATGGGAGAAGTGCTTTGGAAGGACGGACGTGAGATTTTCAGAATCATTTTAAAGAGCCAGGAATGTGAAGCGTTAAATGTTTACTATAAACCTATTAAGCATTATTTGTTTAAGAAGAAAGCGGAGTAATAAAGGATTTTAGGGATACATGAATGATTTTAGAAGAGAGGCTGTTAGCGGTGCATTCTCGGCCCTCATCGCTCAGCCCTCAGCCGCTTTTTATGGATCATAAGTGTGAAAAAAGCAGGATTGTTCTAATCAGCAATGGTATTGTTCATTGTCATAGTAGTGTTTTTTTGTTATGTTTAATATTGTAAGCAATAGATGTACGGCGTGTTACGCCGGCTATGACAGAAAGGGTGACAGGTGTGAACGAAGCGAAACAATCGGGTCGTATGCGAGAGAGCTTTGATTTTAACTGGAAGTTTCATTTGGGAGACATAGAAGGTGGAGAAAGCGTGGCTTTAAACGATGATGCTTGGAGAAATCTTCACTTACCCCACGATTACAGCATTGAAGGTTCCTATGATGAGAAGAATGCTGCGGGTATTAAAGGAGGGTTTCTACCCACGGGCATCGCTTGGTATCGCAAAGCGTTTGACGTACCGAAGGACTGGCTGGGTCAAAAGGTATTGGTTGAATTTGACGGCATCTATATGAAGAGCGATGTGTGGATCAACGGACATCATTTAGGACATAGACCCTACGGATATATCGGTTTTGAGTATGACATGAGCCCGTATATAAAGGAAGGAAAAAATGTCATTGCTGTAAGGTCAGATACTGAAAAAGCACCCAACGGGCGATGGTATACCGGTTCGGGGATTTATCGCCATACCTGGCTGACAGTCAAAAATCCGGTATATATTGACCATTGGGGTACTTATGTAACGACACCGGAGGTGACCCGGGAGACGGCCAAGATAGCTGTTGAAACAAAGGTGGTCAACGACAGTGAGGTGTCTAAAGACATTACCCTTGTTTCGATTGTGCAGGGTGAAGACAACAAAGAAATTGCACGGTTGGAAACAAATCAAAGGATAGGGGCTGGAGAAGGTGTCAAGATCAAACAGGACACCAGGATTAACGAACCAAAGCTTTGGTCGCCGGACCATCCTAATTTATATAAACTCAAAACCTATGTAACGGAAGATGAGGTCCTATTGGACAATGATACCGCGACCTTCGGTGTGCGATATTTTGAATTTAACAGTCAAACGGGATTTACGTTAAACGGCAAGGGCATGAAGTTTCAAGGGGTATGTGAACACCACGATGCAGGACCTGTGGGAACGGCAATACCGGAAAAAGTGCTGGAAAGAAGACTCAAGCTGTTAAAGACAATGGGCTGTAACGCCATCAGGACGGCGCATACCCCATTGGCACCGGAATTCTACGATATGTGTGACCGGATCGGCATTATGGTAATGGATGAGGTATTTGACGGCTGGGAGATGCCGAAGATGCCTTACGATTATGGTTTGTACTTTGAAGAATGGTGGGAAAAGGACCTGGAAGACTTTTTAAAGCGCGACCGCAACCACCCCTGTGTTATATTGTGGAGTATCGGTAATGAAGTGAAAGACATGAGGGTTGAAACGACCCAAAAATTAATGGATTTTGTCCATATGTATGAACCGACCAGGCCGGTTACCTGCGGCGTGCAGCATAAGACCCAAAATTCAGACGATAACAGGGTGCTGTTGGATATAGCAGGATATAACGGCGGCGGTGGTGCAGCTTTTATATTTGAAGAAGATCATCAAAAGCATCCCGAACGTGTTTGCATTGCAACGGAGATTCCCCACACATATCATACAAGGGGCGTTTACCGCACACAGACGTGGTGGCGTGATAAGAATCAGGAGCGTATTGAGATAGAGAATCTGACGGAAGAAGAAATATTCTTTGACGGAGCCTTGGAATACAATTCTTCCTATGATAATGCGGGCGTACGTATTAGCGCGAGGGATTCCTGGCAACAGACCAAGAGCCTGCCCTACTTAACCGGAGAATTTCGGTGGGTCGGTTTTGATTACTTGGGTGAATGTTTCGGATGGCCGGCACGTTCGGGGAATAATGGGATCTTGGACCTTTGCGGTTTTCAAAAGGATCACTATTATTTTTACCAAAGTCAGTGGACGGACCAACCGATGGTACATGTACTGCCCCATTGGAACCATGCCGGCAAAGAGGGTGTGGTCATACCGGTTTGGGTCTATACAAACTG
>JAKSBV010000508.1 GCA_022360955.1 Bacillota bacterium | reverse complement strand
GATATCCCAGTTCTTCCGCAGCCTTTAACGCTTGATCCAAGGTGAAAACCGTTTTCCCCGCCGGTCTGGGAATATCACATTGCTCTAATATCCCATCAAATTTTTCTCTGTCTTCCGCCGCATCAATATTCTCTGCCGAAGTCCCCAGTATCCGAACGCCCAGCTCCTTTAAGGTTTTGGTAAGCTTAATCGCCGTTTGTCCTCCAAACTGCAGTATCGCACCATCCGGCTGTTCTTTCTCAATGATGTTCTCAATATCTTCGGGCGTCAGCGGCTCAAAATACAGCCGGTCCGACGTATCAAAATCGGTACTGACCGTTTCCGGATTATTATTGGCGATAATCGCTTCATACCCTTCTTCTTTCAATGCCCATACCGAGTGAACGGAGCAGTAGTCAAATTCAATGCCCTGTCCGATTCTGATGGGACCGGAACCGATGACAAGTACTTTTTTGCTGCGCGATTCCTTGACTTCGCAGTGCTCGTCATAGGTGGAGTAATAGTAGGGCGTTACCGCTTCAAATTCGGCAGCACAGGTATCTACCATCTTGTAAGTAGGGTAGACGCCGAGAGATTTTCTCAATGCGGTTACCTCCTGTTTTGTACTGCCCACAAAGCCTGCAATGACCGCATCGGTATACCCCATCTTTTTAGCCTGCATAAACGTATCCTTATCCAATTGTTCAACGGTTTTCGTTTGCAGCTGTTTTTCCATCCGAACCAGCCGGTATAGTTTGTCCAGAAAAAACAGATCAATTTTCGTAACATCGTTGATCTCTTCAACGGTAATGCCTCTTCGCAAGGCCTCTGCAAGGACAAAGATTCTTTCATCATCTATATCTTTCATTTTGGCACGGATCTCTTCCGTGGACAGCTTTTTCAATTCATCCAACTCAATGTTGAAAATACCAAGTTCAAGGGAACGAATGGCCTTCATCAATCCCCCTTCGAAAGAAGAGCTAATCGCCATAACCTCCCCGGTCGCTTTCATTTGGGTGCCAAGGGTCCTTTTGGCCTTTACAAATTTATCGAAGGGCCATTTAGGTATTTTCACGACTACGTAATCCAGTGTCGGCTCAAAGCATGCATAGGTTTTACCGGTGACCGCATTTTTAATCTCGTCCAGCCCGTAACCGATGGCAATTTTGGAGGCCACCTTTGCAATAGGATAACCTGTTGCTTTTGAGGCCAGTGCGCTGGAACGACTTACCCTCGGATTGACTTCAATGACGGCATATTCGAAACTGTCGGGGTGCAGTGCAAGCTGAACATTGCATCCTCCTTCAATCCCTAAGGTTGAAATGATATTCAGTGAAGCACTTCTCAACATCTGATATTCCTTGTCCGCAAGGGTTTGAGAAGGCGCCACAACGATACTGTCTCCGGTGTGAACCCCTACCGGATCAATATTTTCCATATTACACACCGTGATGCAATTCCCCTTGCTGTCTCTCATCACTTCGTACTCTATTTCTTTCCACCCGGCAATGCATTTTTCAATCAGTACCTGATGGACCCTGCTGAGCCGTAAACCGTGAGGTGCAATTTCGGCCAATTCCTGTTCGTTATGGGCGATGCCGCCCCCTGTGCCCCCTAAGGTATAGGCGGGACGCACAATAACGGGAAATCCTATTTCCTCTGAAAAGCTCAGCGCACCTTCATAGGTGTCTACCACTTTACTGGCAATAACCGGTTCGCCGATTCTTTCCATTGTGTCTTTAAATTCTTGACGGTCTTCGGCCATTTTAATGGCTTCAACAGCGGTTCCCAAGAGCTTTACATTGTTTTCCTGCAAGAAGCCGTCTTCCGCAAGCTCCATGGCCAGATTAAGGCCCGTCTGTCCCCCTAGTGTCGGCAGAATGCTGTCGGGCTTTTCTTTTAAAATAATTTTTTTCACCACTTCCGGGGTCAATGGTTCTATATATACTTTGTTTGCAATATTTTTATCCGTCATAATGGTCGCAGGATTGCTGTTGATCAGTACAACTTCAATGCCTTCTTCTCGCAATGCCTGGCAAGCTTGCGTACCCGCATAGTCAAATTCCGCGGCCTGTCCTATAATGATGGGACCGGAGCCGATAACCAGCACTTTTTTAACATCGGTTCTAAATGGCATTTCTATTCCCCTTTCCGTCTGATTTACTATATTCAAAAATTTGAACACATTTTTTATTTATTTTTTTCTGCTTTCATCAATGCTATAAATTCATCAAACAGATAAGCAGTATCCTGGGGACCGGGTGAGGCTTCAGGGTGAAACTGCACCGTAAATACCGGTTTGTTCTTATAGCGAATCCCTTCTATGGTTCCGTCATTCATATTAATATGCGTAACCTCTCCTTTGTCCTTGTCCAAAGAGGACTCCACGATGGTATATCCATGATTCTGAGCGGTAATATAGGTGATGTCTTTTTCCAAATCCTTGACGGGATGATTACACCCTCTATGTCCGTATTTAAGCCGCGTCGTATCCGCTCCGTTTGCCAGGGCGGTGAGCTGGTGCCCCAGACAAATTGCAAAGATCGGTCTTGCCATGTCCATGAGTTCTTTAATATTTTGTATTGCTTGCTTGCAATCTTTCGGATTCCCGGGACCGTTGGACAACATAATGCCGTCGGGATCAATACGCATGATTTCCTCTACACCGGCACTTGCGGGAAATACCGTAACATCACACCCTCTGTTCATCAGCGAGCGGACGATATTTGTTTTGACACCCAGATCTATAACTGCAACCTTCAAGCCTTCACTTTTATAATGTTGAGGCGTTTGGCAGGTTACTTCATCTACCGGGTTCACAATGGAAAATCGTTTTACTTCTTCAATCTTATCCTGTATATCAAAATCAGGAACCGTTGAAATGATACCGTTCATCGTTCCTTTGTCCCGTAAAATCCTCGTGAGTGCCCGGGTATCTATACCCTCAATCCCTATAATATTGTGTTTTTTAAGATAGTCGTTCAAGGTTTCTACAGAACGCCAGTTGCTGGGCACTTTACATAATTCTCTTACGATAAACCCCTTCACCTGAGGTTTGGCCGATTCAAAGTCGTCTATATTAACACCATAGTTCCCTATAAGCGGGTATGTCATTGTCACGATCTGGCCGCAGTAGGAAGGATCGGTAAGTATTTCCTGGTAGCCTGTCATCCCCGTATTAAATACAATTTCACCAATAATCTCGCCTTCTACGCCAAAGCTTTTGCCTTTAAAAACAGTACCATCTTCCAAAGCTAAAATCGCCTGCATGATTGACCTCCTTTTTTTAGTTGGGCGTTCGGAGTGGGGCGTGGGGAGAAAATCCCTGCCTTATTTCTCCGAACTCCCCACTCCCTACTCCAAACTACTACTAATCTCTTCTCTCATTCTAATCGCCGCTTCCCTTGCAGCTAAAGCAAAGTCCTGCTCACTGCACTGTGCTTTCATATAGGCGCATATAATGCCGCGAGACGAATTGACGATAGCACCCAAACCGTCGGCATTAAAACAATTGGCCACATCCTTTGCGGTACCTCCTTGGGCGCCATAGCCGGGCACAAGAAAGTAGGCATTGGGCATCAACGCTCTTAATTTCGCTGCCTGCTGCGGATAGGTCGCACCTACCACCGCACCGATATGACTATATCCTTTTTGCCCCATACTGCTTTTGCCCCATTCATTTACCAGCTGTGCAACCTTTTCATAGATCGTCTCGTTATGAACGACTAAATCCTGTATTTCACCGGAGGATTTGTTTGAGGTCTTCACCAGAACAAAGGCACTTTTTTGATATTGACTGCATGCATCGATAAACGGTTGAATGCCGTCTGTTCCAAGATAAGGGTTAATGGTGATACCATCCGACCCAAACGCATCGATTTGCATATCTTCAATTTCCGTCTTGCCCAAATAAGCTGCTGCGTAGGCCTCGGCCGTCGAGCCGATATCATTCCTTTTGACATCGGTTATTACATACAACCCTTTGCTTTGTGCATATCGTATGGTTTCATGAAGCACTTTCAATCCTTCAATCCCATACATTTCATAGTAAGCCGACTGAGGCTTCACAGCAGGAATAACATCCCAGAGTGCATCTATTAACTTAATATTGAATTCCAATATGGCCTGCGCCGCACCTTCTAAACTTTTCCCGAATTCATTATAAAAAGTATCTCTAATATATTGCGGCACATACTCAATCCTCGGGTCCAACCCCACTACCGAAGGATTATTTTTCTCCTTAATCTTATCTATCAAAATATCAATCGACATACTTCCCATCTCCCCCAAACACTAAAATTTAAACCCGCTATCCATCTCTCTCCTACCCACTACCTCACTTCTCCCCAACCACTAAGGCCTCATCCGCCTCTCTCCTCCGAACTCCCAACGCCCCGCTCCCCACTACAATATCATCTTATCTCTTACAACTACCTGACCGCCGACAATAGTATAGTGGACCGTGCCCTTTAACGTATAACCGTGGTAAGGTGAGTTTTTACTTTTGCTTTGAAATTGATTGACATCCACGGTAAATTCTTCATCTTTATCGATTACAATGATATCCGCCGGTCTGTTGATACCCAAAGAGCCTTTATTCAAGCCTAGAATGCCGGCCGGATTCACACACATTTTTTGTAACAGCTGCTGCATGGTTAAGATACCTGTGTCGACCAGGTACGTGATGCTTAGGGACAGCGCTGTCTCAAATCCCACGATACCGTTGGAGGCAAGATTGAATTCAACATTCTTTTCGTCAAAATGATGGGGTGCGTGATCGGTAGCAATGACATCAATCGTTCCGTCCTTGAGTCCCTGCTTGACTGCTTCTACATCTTTTTCCGTTCTTAACGGCGGGTTCATTTTTGCCATGGTGTTATAGCCGTCTACGGCTTGGTCGGTGAGTGTAAAATAGTGAGGACAGGTTTCGCAAGTTACTTTTACACCCCTTGCTTTCGCGTGACGAATGATCTCCACACCGCCTTCCGTACTCACATGGGCAATGTGAATCGGCGCTTGCGTCACTTCTGCCAGCACAACATCTCTGGCAATCATTACTTCCTCCGCCGCCCTCGTGATTCCCTTTAACCCCAAATAGGTGGACATATAGCCTTCATTCATCACCCCGTCATCGATCAATGCAAGATCTTCGCAATGGGAAATAACGGGCGTATCGAACATATCTGCATATTGCAGGGCTCTTCTCATAAGAGAGGCGCTCATAACCGGGTTGCCGTCATCGGAAATACCGACCACACCTGCGAATTTCAATTCACCTATTTCTGCCAGCTCTTCTCCTTTTAAACCTTTCGTGATAGCACCAATGGGGTATACATTGACCAGCCCTACATGCTTAGCCTTGTTGTTGATATATTCCACAATGGCTTGACTGTCTATGACAGGGGCCGTATTGGGCATACAGGCAATAGACGTAAAGCCGCCGACCGCAGCACTCCTTGTACCGCTTTCGATATCCTCCTTGTATTCATATCCCGGTTCTCGAAGATGGCAGTGCATATCAATTAATCCGGGTACGACAAGTTTTCCACGGGCATCGATAACGGTCATTTCACCTCCGCTGTAATCGAGATTTTTCTCTATTTCTACAATTACACCGTCTTCAATATAGATATCAAGTACATCATCTCTGTGATTTTGAGGATCTATCACATGTCCGTTTTTAATGAATATTCTCAATATTGCCACCCTTTCTGGAGAACAGGTACAGTAAAGCCATTCTCACTGCTACACCGTTGGTGACCTGTTCATTGATCAAAGATTTATCACCATCTATAACCTCAGAAAATAATTCCACACCTCGATTAACAGGACCGGGATGGAGAAGCAAAACGTCTTCTTTGGCAAACTTTAAGCGTTTGTCATCAATGCCGAAAAACCTGGCATATTCTCTTACCGTCGGGAATAACCCGCTCTTTTGTCTTTCCATCTGTATTCTAAGTCCCATGACAACATCCGCATCCAGCAACGCTTCCTGCACGCTGTTAAATACTTTAACACCTGTTTTTTCGATTTCGGGAGGTATTAATGTTGCAGGACCGGCCACACAAACCTCGGCGCCTAATTTTGTAAGTCCCCATATATTGCTTCGCACTACCCTGCTGTGGGTGATGTCTCCGATAATCGCCACTCTCAATCCCTCAATTTTTCCCTTATGCTCTTTGATCGTTAACATATCCAGAAGAGCCTGGGTCGGGTGTTCATTCATACCGTCTCCGGCATTAATCACGGAGGCTTCTACATTTTTAGCCAGTAGATGAGGTGCCCCGGACATAGGATGACGTATAATGATAATATCCGTTCCCATCCTATCAATTGTTTTTCCCGTATCAATCAGCGTTTCCCCCTTGGATACGCTGCTGCCCGATGCACTGATATTGGCAGCGCTGGCACTCATATACTTTGCAGCCAATTCGAATGAAAGCCGTGTTCTTGTACTGTTTTCATAAAAAAGCGTAATGATTGATTTTCCCTGCAAATGGGGTGTTTTCTTATTTTTTTGACTCAGGATATATTTCATGGTTTCGGCATGATTTAAAATCCGTTTGATTTCATCAGCCTGCAGATCCTTAAGCCCAAGCAGATCTTTTCGATTGTTTAGCATATACGAATCACCTCGCAAGATTAGTAAACAGTCCATCGTCAACAATGAACTTTTATTGATGCCCTTATATTGAAAGAGTAGTAAGAAACCTTACTACTCTTTTGCTCAAACATTTTCGGGAAGTACCTTATTTGCAATGACTCCTATTAATGTAGCTAAAAATAACCCTGACAACGAAAAGTTTTGTGTGATTGCTATGCCGCCTGTCACATGGACGCCTATGCCCGTAACCAAAATCAAAGATACAATGATCAAATTTCTGCTATGCGTAAAATCCAATTTCGCTTCAAATATCGTTCTCATCCCTATGGTCGCAATCATACCAAAAAGAATCAGACTGACGCCCCCCATGACGGGTACAGGAATCGTCTGCAATATTGCGCCTAATTTTCCAATCATACTTAAAGCAATTGCATATAGTGCAGCAATTCTTAAAATTTTAGGATCATATACCTTTGTGACTGCCAGAACCCCCGTGTTTTCACTATAGGTCGTATTGGCAGGCCCGCCCAGCAGTCCTGCAAATAATGTTGCCAAGCCGTCTCCTAACAAAGTTTTATGCATTCCCGGCTCTTTAAAGAAATCTTTGCCTACAACCGCACCGTTGGTTGTAATATCACCGATATGCTCCATAAACGTGACAAGTGCTATCGGCGCAATAAGAAGAATCGTATTGAGATCAAATACAGGCAGCGTAAAAAAATCACCGTTGATAATGGCCCCAAAATTCAACAGATCCGCTTCTAAAATTGCCTGGGTATTGACCAGCGGTTTTTCGGTGAATCCTGCAACATCAAGAATGAATGAGAAAAGATATCCTGCCGCGATACCGATCAGGATAGGCACCAGTTTGAAAAAGCCTCTATCAAAAATGGTCACCATAATAACAACGAGTAAGACAAATACCGCAACCAGCCAGTTGGCAGATGCCATACCTACTGCAACAGGACTTAAGGTTAGTCCGATAATGATGATAATAGGTCCGGTCACAATGGGCGGTAAAAAACTTTTAATCTTATCCGCTCCTACTAAAGATACCAAGATTGATAAGATAATGTATACTACCCCCGCCGCTATAATACCGCCTTGGGCAATAGGAATATACGCAGGATCTTTATCAACAATGACTGTTTGCAGCACGGGAATAAAGGCAAAACTTGAACCTAAAAACACCGGCACCTTTTTACCCGTTACATAATGAAATATTAATGTTCCGCATCCTGCCGTAAAGAGTGCAACCGCCGGATTCAGACCGGTTAAAGCTGGAACCAGTACCGTAGCTCCAAACATAGCAAATAAATGCTGTAACCCTAAAATATAAGACTTCGCCGTATTTGACATTTGACATTCCCCTTTCATGCTTGTACATTTTCTGTACTTTATCATAAACAATATGTAATTTGCAGCCGGTCAACTTCTACCCGCCGCCTACTGCCAACTACCCACTAATAACCACTTCATTCACCCCATCGAATTTGTCAACCTTTACATGGACAACCTCGTTTTTGGATGTGGGTACATTTTTTCCTATAAAATCGGCCCTTATGGGAAGCTCTCTATGGCCTCTATCAATTAGAATGGCCAATTGAACCATTTTCGCCCGTCCCAAATCCATGATTGCATCAATGGCAGCACGCACTGTACGGCCCGTATACAGCACATCATCAACGAGTACGATTTTTTTGCCTGTGATCGAAAAATCAATATCGGTACCGTTGATGACCGGGTGTTCGGAAAGCAGGCTCAAGTCGTCCCGATATAGGGTAATATCCAGAATACCGACCGGCACTTTCACATCTTCTACTTCTTTAATTTTCGCCGCGATCCTTTCGGCCAACGGAACACCGCGCCTTTGAATCCCTATTAGGACAACATCCTTGACACCCTTATTCTTTTCAATAATTTCGTGGGCTATTCTCGTAATCGCCCTGCCCATCGCCTTCTCATCCATGATTTTTGCTTTTTCAAACATTTCCACCCTTTTCACTCCTTTCACCACAAACCCAATCTTTAAAACCTAAACACTAAAAAAACTTCTTACCGGCCGGCAAGAAGTCTTATACTCCATTCGTGCATCTTAAAAAACGATATGGACATACCATCCCTATCATTCTCTATCGCAAATACACATTACTCCTAACCTTGCCGGCCTCACGGGACCAATTTAAAGGTTACACACCTTATTCAGTTTCAGATATTACTTATTTATCGTACTCCATTATACACTAAATTCCATACCTTGTCTACCGGTTTTGAAAATTTTTTGTCGAACAGGGGCTCTTCTTTTTTAACCACCTGTCATAGAATCTTTTGATAGGACACCACATCCAATAGACGTCCAAACTTTTTTCCCACTTCTTTATAGTGGGCACATTTAAAATATCCGTTCCTTTCGAATAACTTAATACTTTTGTCATTCTCTCCGCAGATTACTGCAACTAACACATGAATATCTTTTGACTTTGCAAAATCTTCAATATGTTTCACCGCCCGGGAACCTATGCCTTTACCAACATGGTTTGGGTCCAAATACACGGTAATCTCGGCGGTATGATTATACGCTTCTCTCGTTTTAAATTGGGTCAGCAAGCAATATCCGCAAATATCTCCTTTGCCGATGATAACAAAGGTCATATACTTGGCATTATCAAAAAACACCAATGGCTTCATTTCTTCCGGCTGAAGTGTATGTTGGTGAAAAGTTGCAGTCGTATTTTGAACATAATGATTATAAATCTCTGTCACTTTCTCCAAATCTTCTTCTTTTATTTCTCTCAATGTATAACCGTCCAAGGTGCTCTCCCCTGCTCTCAAAAATTAATGATCCTTTTCCGGGCACTATTGCTTCATACGCATTTACCCTCTCCGCAATACATCTAAGACACGCTCCATATATGCCGGCGGTTCGGCTTCGAATTCCATAGGTTCACCTGTTCCGGGATGAATAAATCCGAGCAGTTTTGCGTGCAGTGCCTGACCCGCCAGTTTAAACCTGTCTTTTTTAGCGCCATATACGGGATCTCCTATAATGGGATGCCCTATATACCTCATATGTACTCTGATTTGATGGGTTCTTCCCGTTTCAAGCCTGCATGCGATGTAAGCATAATTGCCCAGCCTTTCCAAGACCGTAAAATGCGTAATCGCATGACGGCTGTTTTTAGTTGTCACGGCCATCCTTTTTCGGTCTACAGGGTGTCTGCCAATTGGCAAATCAATCGTACCGCTGTCATTTTTCAAAATGCCGTGTACGATGGCGACGTATTTTCTGGTCAGAGAATGGGCTTTAATTTGTTCTGCCAATCCGATATGGGTTCGATTGTTTTTCGCAACCAGCAATAAGCCGCTGGTATCCTTATCTATCCTATGAACGATGCCGGGACGAATGACCCCATTAATGGCGGACAGGTTATCGCCGCAATGGTGCATAAGCGCATTGACCAACGTACCGGTATAATTCCCTGCGGCCGGGTGTACTACCATTCCCTGGGGTTTATTTACCACAAGCAGATCATCATCTTCATAGACAATATCCAGGGCTATATCCTCAGACGCCACTTCAAGCCTTTCCGGCTCCGGTATTTGTATACTGATCCTATCGCTAACGGCTACTTTATAATTTGCTTTTATATTCCTGCCGTTAACCTGCACCCACCCGTCATTGATGAGCTTTTGCACATAGGAACGAGATAAATGATCTATTTTATCATGAATATATTTGTCAATTCTAGTCTCACTATGGTCATCCACTGTAATGACATGCCGGTCGGACATCAGGCTTCATCCTTTTTGTCTTCATATTTGAACAAAATATAATAGGATAAAAAAATAGTTCCCACCACTACAAAGGAGTCGGCAATATTAAACACCGGATAATTGTAGCTGTAAATATAGACATCCAAAAAATCAATCACATAGCCCAACCGCACTCTATCGATGAGATTGCCGATGGCGCCTCCGATCACCATTGAGAAGCTTGCCAGCAGCAGCCTGCTGTTGGATTTGCTTTTGATGACATAGTAAACCATCGCAATGATAATCGTGGAAGTGACCACTATCAGGAGCCACTTTTGACCCTGCAAAATTCCGAAAGCAGCACCCCTGTTCTCAACAAAAGTAAGATGGAATACATTTTTGATCAAAGGAATCGTATTATAATTTATCAACTTTGTTGCTGCCAAATATTTTGTATATTGGTCCAATGCCAGAATCCCCAGCACTAAGATCGTCCAAATCAAATGTCCCAACTCCTATCGTTTATTTGTGTTTACGGTTGCAGATATCCCGCTTGCATCGAACAAGCACATATATTTTCTGCAAACGATAAAACCAATTATGCATTCAATTATAGCATTCTATAGGAACATTGACAACCAAATTCTTTCAATGTAGGGGGGTATTTAGTGAATGTGGGGATTTTAAGTCCGTTGAAGAAAATGGTTCTACACGGGTAAAACAATTGAGGATTGAGAACACTGCATGACCAGCCTCTAAAACTGCTGACAATTACAATCATTCATCAACCCCCAAAATCTAATTATTCATTGTTAATTATTCATTATTCATTGCTTTATGATTCTGACCGAACAAAAGGGCACTTTGCGTTTGTTTTTCCAGGACGATCGTATTGACAGAGGCAGGGTTTATCTTAATAACAGTTTCTTTTGCGTACTCTTTATCCATAATCGGAACCAAATCTCTTTCTGCCGAGGTTTCATATATTTTCACCCTTTTGATGACCGTCGCTTGTTCAAAGTCAAGCACAAATTCTTTTTCCTCTCCTCGATTGATAACAACAACGACGATTTGGCTGTCATTTTCAAAAGCTATACTCTTTAAATCCGATAGATCCGCATAGGGAGTGCTCACACCGATCCGCGTAAAACCCGGACGCACAAATTTTGTAAAGTTGCCGTAAGCCCACAGCCTTTTTGCAGGTGACAAAGATTGCGTATCCTCATCTACATATATCAAGCCGTCACGGTAGTTATAACGACTGACAGCTATCCATAACTGCCAGGATACCACATCTAATACGGTTAAATCGTCAAATACTTCTTCAACGAGGTTAAAAGCAGAATCCATGGTGTAATCTCGACCGTTGACCATTTCACACCATTCGCTTGTACACAGCTTTTTATTCGGATAAAATCGATCCATGAAATATCTAAACGCTTCTTTGGTTTCCAATCTGGTCCAGTAAGAATGGTTATCTATGGTCTCCATATGATTGTCAATGACTTCATCGGCCAGCATAGCGTTTATGTACTCACGGGTTTTGCCGCCCCATTCTCCGCTTTCCGGCCCGGATATTTTCAAGCCTTTTAAATCCTTTCTCTTTTCAAGTTCTAAGATAAATGTACGTAAAATACCCACTATTTCTTTCGTTTTATAATGAGCTCCCTCTTGCCCTTTCTCCCAAGCCCATTGCGGTTCGTTAATCGGCGAAATATACTTGACAGGTACGCCTTGATGTATAAAATGCGCCGCAATGTCCAACATGTAGTTTGCGAAGTCGTCATAGTTTTCTTCCAATAGGTTCGGTTTGTTTTTGTCGTCCATATGACCCTTTTTGTTTTCTGTCAGTCTAACCGGCGGACTGTTTGCAAAAAATATGATTTCCGGTACACCATACGCCACAGCTTTGTTTAAAAACCAAACTGCATTGGCATCCCTGTCAAAATCGTATTGGCCCGGTCCCACATCAAAGGTTTCCGTACTGCGCCACGGATCTTTAATCCTATTCTCCACACCTTTAGACCCTGCACCTACGTTATACCTGTAACAGCTCAGACCGATCCCTTCTTGCTTGCAGAACAATAGCCGGGCGATCTTTTCACGTACCGTCATTGTACCGTCTTCGCAAGGGTTATCCCACCCCCCTACATACTGTGCCCACCAAGCACCACTTGCACCAAAGCTTTCTATAACTTGGAAGCGTTGGTTTTGCTTAATGGTCATTCCTGGATAATTTTTTCTCTCCACGCTTTCACTCCTTTTCGCATTTTCTATGGTCCTTGCAGGTGCTTGACGACTGCCATTGATCATCTCATGATGACAGCCTGTCAGCACAATAACTGCTGTGACCAGCCCCATCAATCTATATTTTGACATATGAAGCCCCTCTTACCCGACTATACCGACACGTTCGATATTCTCCACCAGCTTGCCCTGTGCAAAGAAATAGGTAATGAGCAGGGGGATTAAATATAAAAGCGCTGCTGCCTGCTTCACCGCGTCAAATGCAAAAGTATTTACACTTGGTTCATTATACCATATTCCGATTGCCTTCAGGGTAAATTCCGCTCTCGCAGGCATGAATGTTTGTGTCAGCACATTGGCCAAATAGGGACCTTGGGGATGAAAATATCCGGTTAAGTAGGTATCACCATAATTCCATACAAAGGACAATACGGCAACGGTCATAATAGCCGGCAGCGCATTAGGCAGCATAATATTAAAATAGGTTCTGTAAAAGCCGCAGCCGTCCAAAAATGCCGCCTCTTCCAGTTCTATAGGCATCCCTTTGAAAAACTGTCTAAAGATAAATACAAATAAACTCTGGTTAACACCAAACCCAAAAATGGCCAGTATAAAAAGTGTCCCCTGCTTGTTGATAAGGTCCAAAGGGCCTCCGCTCAACATGGTCATAATGCCAAAAATGTCGAAATGCTTAAACCTCAAATACTGGGATATCAGCATGGACTGCGGGGGTATTAAAAAAGTCAATATGACCAGATACAAGATGAGATTGCTTCCGAAGAACTTAATTCTAGCCAAGGCATAACCGCTCATAGCACTCATGAATACTTGGATGACCATAATAACGGCGACATATAACAGGGTTTGAAGCATAATCAGCCCATTGCCGTAAACAAGACGTATAGCGGCCCTAAAGCTTACAACCGAAGGTCTTATGGGAATCCAGACAATATCCGGGTTGCCTAAATCACCGATGCTGTTGAACACAAGCGGCAGCGTTTTGATAAGAGGATACAGTATCACAAAGCAAAGACCAACAACCAGTGAATAAAAAAACACATCGGATACAAACTTCAATACCCTTTTTTTTAGGAAATATGCTGTCGCATATGATTTATAATTTACTGCCATAATCGATGTTCACCACCTTTTTCATTATCAAAACCAATATCCCTAAATCTAACAGAATATTGAACATGTATACGATGGATAAAGCCGATCCCACGCCTATTTTGCTTTTTGAAAAAGCAAAATTGTATATCTCATGAGAGATGGTGGAACCCAGGAACAATTCTACAAGGGTATAAATAACTACAAAAACAGTGATATTAGAAAGCAAGGGCAAGGTTACCTTCCAAAATAGTTCATAAGCGTTGGCCCCTTCTATCTTCGCTACTTCGTACAGCGACGGGCTAATGGACTGCAGCCCTGCTAAAAATATCAGCGTTTGTACCCCGGCTTGAGAAATAAGTATAAAAATATTGCTAACAGTATCCGAGAGAAAATGGATAATGTTGATAGGCAAAAAGGTGTACCGGAGCAAAAACATCAGTATAGACTCGGTTTCAAAAACCGTACCTATACTTTCGGATGTTATATCACCGCCCGTACTCACAGCAATAAGAGAAACCACAACATTTAAACCCAATATAATCGGCAAAAAGAGTATGACCCGCAGCACACCCCGGCCCTTAAACTGAGCGTTGCCAAGCAGGGCCGCAAATAAGCTGAATATGACGATAAGGGGTGTATTGGTAAAGATACGTATATTTTCATCAACCAAAATACGTACAATTTGCTGATTGTCACTGGAAACCTCCGTATTAAAAAGATCTATGTAATTTTGTATGCCCGTAAAATCAAGCATCATACCCCCTGTCTCTTTAACATTTACCGCGCTGAAGGAATATATAACCGTATTGACAAAGGGTATTATCAAGAACAGCAGAAAGCCGATCAGCCAAGGCAAAACAAATATAAAACCATTGATCTGACGCTGTGTTCTATATGAAATATTCAAAAACTTCTTTTTGGTTAATCGGTTATCCATTTTGTCCCCCCTAGTTAATGATGTAACCTAACGGCGAAAGGATTTTATCGTCTATCACAACTTCGTAGTTATTATAATTGGTGATGACCTTTGTACCGTTTGCATAAGTTGTTTCATAAACCCTGTCGCTCAATATCTTATGATCAATGATCTCTTTGCTCCCTATTTTTTGCAAGCCTTTCGTATACACCTCATATAAAGAAGTGATGTCATCCTTTAGGTAATCATACTGAATCGCGTAGTATCCGTTAAAATGAGTGTTTTTTAAAAGATCCGCAGTTTTGCTGCTTATCGTAAACTTGGGTATGGAACCCACTTCAAATGCTTGCAGCAAATAATAATCCACGCCTTGGGCAGACATATTGACATCCAGTGTTGTATACTCCAGAAAGCCATTGTACACAAGCTGCCTGAAAGGTATGGATAGATACATCGTGCCGAAGTCACTGCTTTGCCGCGATATGTTTACGGCATATTTGCCGTATTTTATTTTTTCTGCTTTCGGATTTTCCAGTGCCAGGGTCTTTTGCTTTGACAGCTTTTCAAGATTACGCTCTACGATGCCGTCGCTGCGATAGAGGTTAACCATATGATTGGGGTTGTAGTCGGCATAGCAGAAGGAGGCCGAAGCCATATCCCCCAAATATATATTTTCTATATCCTCCGTACCTTCTAAAAAATGATCGGTTACACTGGATAAATACCTGGGATTTACAATATAATAGGCATTTGTATGCCTAGCGAAGCGTTTAATAGGCAAGTAATACCCATAAACCCGCAGCGCTTTGCCATGATAGCCGTAAACACCGTGAACGGACTCCCTAAAACCGTTGCCTTCCCGATAAACCTTTAACAAATCCGCCTGTAAAAAGATTTCGTTATTGTGATTATGGATATCATTTATGAGGGTGTGCAGCTCTGTCTTCTTCCCGTTTGCTTTTGCTATCTCGGGCTTGTTGAGCAGACTGGCGTTCTGTCCATTGTTAAACGCACCGCTGTAGTTGAGCACCAGACGATATCCCCGTAAATCTTCCAGTATTCGGTTCAGTTCACGATAGGTGGTCATTGACAGGCTTTTATCATAAGGGATGCCCAAAAATCTGTCTTGTACGGATAACGCACCGATAACATTCAGATAGAGTTTCGGATCGTTATGATAGCTTTTTGTCAAACCGTATTCCTCTGCCAAAAACGCCTGATAAGCTGAAGCCATTTTAAAATAGGATGCATCTTTTTCAAAAAATTTATATCTTATGGTACAGTCAAAATCAATAGGCCCCGTAGAGGCCAAATACCTGGCTTCGTTGTCACTATAGGGCCCGAAAATCTTTACCCTGGAAAACTGCATTGTGTCAAAGGAAGCGTACACCTTATTATAGATATTGCCCCCCTGTTCCGGTGTATGCGTGCCTAGCTTTACATCAATATATCCGGTTTGACTTCCCCCCTCTATAATACCCATAAAGCCTTGCCATTCTTTATTGTGCTCATAGGCCATCCCGAATACGGGCATTGTGATATCCTCTTTAAACGGTGACATCTCGTACAAGGTATCATAGTACGTATTATTGTAGATCGGTCTTCTATAATCCGGATAGCCCCCGTTGTAGGTGTTTAACTTAAACAACGCACCGGAACCGTCCGGTACGAGAATATAGCCTTCCCGGTCCTCTTTCGATGTCACCAGCCCTAAGTTCGGCAGCACTACGATGTTCTGCAAGGTATAGAAATCGTTTCCGGATTTGATTTCATAGGAAGGTATGCTTACGACCAAGTCGTCATCTTCCAATACAATCTGCATCACGATGTCAAAATTCGGCGGTTCTTTTATTTCCACATCGATCTCAAATTCTTCGCTGTCCCGGATCAGCATCTCACGGCTGTAACCTACGGTTTTTGATAATTCTATCAGCAGATGTATGGCCGATACCGGCGGGACACCCGCAAACTTATTATAATAATAACCGTTTTCTTCATCCTTTTCATATATAAGGCCTAGGGCGCTTTTGTACTTGGAAGCCTTCGCTTCGGTAACCGTACCGTCCTTCAACCCCTTTTCTATCCCCTGCAAAAAAATACTTTCAAATCTTTCCAGGCTTATTTTTCGCGGCATATACTCATCTATCCGTATAGAATCGGTTTCTTTAAAGTTAAAGTTTATGGAGACTCCCTTTTCTATTCGATGCAGCGTAAACGATTTGTTTTCCACACAATATTGATAAGACGACCATTCGTAAATTTTACTGTCTTTCCCCAAAAATTTGATTAAAAGAGGCGATTTTTCTGTTTCCGATGCTTCAGGGCCTAGATAGAGACTGTTCCATACGGTCCCTGTCCGTAAGTCCTTTACCCGTATATTTAATGTTTTTGTGTCTATGAGTAGTTCCTTCGTCTCTGTTTGCCAGAGAGAAACTTCGCCCGCGTCCTGGGAAATTTCGCCCAATGTACTTTTGAGGCCTGATTTTGAGACGAAGGGGATGTCTTCACTCTTGATCGACCAATGGGAAAACGCAAAAAGCAGTAAAAAGAAGACTGCAGCCGTCACTAAAAGACCTATTACGATCAGCTTACGATAACGCATTGCATTTTTGATATTGACTCTATTTCCAATCATTCGACTCACCATCTCTTTAATAATTCCTTCATCAATACACTTACAAAACTCACCATATTTCCGATAAGTGTATAATAAAGCATACATAAAAATATAATTATAATCACAGCTGCCGACGTAATAACCAGGGTTTTTATATTTGTCACAACCGTGTATTCATGTATTGTACACAGCCCGCAAAAAGCGATAAAATAAAACCATATATTCCCTATTGCCAGAAAGAAGTTTAAGATTGCTATTTCCTCCAAAATGATGAAATTGCTGAAAATCAAACCCACAAAGTTAAACACTATAAGCGGTATAAGGGAATAGCAAATGACCATATAAATTTCTAACAGGCTGCCTTTACCGTCAAAAAGCGTCACCACACTCCAATTGCCGATAATAAAGAGCAGATAGGGAAATAATGTGGTAATAAAAATGGAGATGCTGTTCATCCGGAACAACGGGTTGATCTTTACAATAAAGCCGGTATACTGAAAGGCCAAAATGCCCATCACGCCGTATAATACAAATAGGGTCGTAGCGATGCCGAAGCTGCCCATGCCCCTGTATTTCATTTCATAAAAGCCGTTAAAGGGATGAAAAATAATATATGTGGCATGTTTTAATTTCTCAATGTCGCTCATGTTACCCCTCCCTTTTGTGAAATGCTACTTCGGATTTTATGATGAGAAATGCCAGGGTGAGAAAACCTATAAAAAACAAGGGAAAATACTTTCGCAATATTTCGTTCCTGTAGCCATTAAAGGCTTTAGAATAATATGTTTGATTATTGCCGAGCCTTAGGTAATACATGGCCTCTTTGTATTGATCCTGCATCAGTAGATTTTTGCCGAGCCCCACATAAGCAATATCATAATTACTATTCATTTCAATCACTTTGCGATAATATCGACCGGCCTCTTCCCATTCTCCCCGGTAATAAGCTTCGGCACCCTTTAACGCCAATTCACCGGACCTGGTAGGCATAAAGACAAAAGCACATTTTAAATATTTGTCCGACACAATGAGATAGTCGTTAAACCATGCTATGCCTGTCGGTTCCTTTACATTTCCCAGCATATTACCCTTTTCATTAAAAATGTTGATTAAATCACCGTCAAAATTATAGATGAAAATGCGTCCGGTTTCTTTGTCCAGCACGGCATATACACCGAAATCATTCACCGCTATATCGATAAACTCATTTTCTATAACTGGATGTATATCTCCTTTTACCTGTACGTATCCGGTTTCTCTCAGTATGTTTTTCCCCTTGGGATTTAACCGGAATACCATGTTTAATGCCGCTTTATCAAAGGTTGTGGAATAGATAAACCCTTCATGATCGATATCCACATTGTTAAAGGAAGGTGCATAGGTTTTTTTCATTTTCTTTTTTTGTTCCTCCGAAGCTAAATTCTTCCAAAAATAATCGATCAGATTAACTTTGGGTTTATTCACGCCAAAATACCTGGAAAAACTCCCGTCTTCATTTAACTCTAAAATACCTTCGGAACCCGACTGCACAACTACATACATTCTATTTGAAGGGTCCACCACTATTTTTGAAGGCCTGAAAACCGTAGTGCCTATCATATTGTCCGGCCTTTTTATGATGCGCTTCAAATAATAGCCGTCTGCATCCAGTACGATGATACGTTCCCCGCCCGTATCCGCTATATACAACTCGTTGCTTTCTTTTTGCACAAAGACACCTTCCGGGTTTTTGAGTATGAGCTGTTGATTCGTTTGATCATCTACAACGATTTTATGGTTTTGATTCCTTATTACCTTGATCGATTTCAACAGGTTGAGCTTATCATCCAATACATGGACCCTGCTGGATACGGTATCTACCAAATAAATGCTATCCTCCGTACAAAACACATCATCCAGACTGCCCAGGGCGATAGAACCCATGGTCTTGTGATCAATGACTTTATAAAGCTCAAAGGCCGCTACGCTGTGGTTCGGCGAACCCCAGTAATCGTATATGTAATTATGCTCCCCCGTATACTTTCCCCATACCGGTGCACCGGGGATGAGCAGGCAGATGAGTAATATTGCAATCCCATATATACGTCTATGCATCATACGCCCTCCCCTTAACCTTTGATGCCCGAAGTAGCCATTGTCTCAATCACATTGCTTTGGGAAATAATAAAAACACTTACAGGTACGATAAGCATGATAAGCGCAACGGCAGACGCTACCCCGGTACGGGCGATTCCTGCGCCGGTGATTTGGGACAGGGCATAACTTACGGGCTTTAGTTCTTCCGAGTAAATAAAGGTACCGCCGGTGATGCCCCACAGCGCTTGGAAGGATAATATGATTAACGTAATCCACGCCGGTTTGCAAAGGGGCATGACTACTTTTAAGAAAATACCGAACTCGTTTGCACCGTCTATTTTGGCAGACTCCAAAAGTTCGGTGGGGATTTGCACCATGAAATTTTTCATCAGAAACAACCCCAGTGTCGCACCCATTGTCGGCAATACAACGGCCCAATAAGTGTCGATGAGCCCCAGCCTGCTCATGATAATATAGTTCGGTATGGCGGTAACCGTCCCATTAAACATAAGCGAATAGACGATCAGGCGCGACATGACCTTTGAGCCGGGAAACTTATACTTTGCCAGGGGAAAAGCGGCTAATGAACTTAAAAAGACCGTACCGATCATGCCTACGGCCGTAATAAAAACCGTATTGAATGCATACCTGGAAAAAGGTATCCAAGAATTCTGTATAATGACGGACAAATCATGAAAGTTATTCAACGTAGGTGAATACACAAAAAGCCGCGGCGGAAATAGAAATATTTCATTAAGAGGCTTGAACGCATTATTAAGAATCAAAATCAAGGGCCAGGCACTAAAGAGGCCGAATAAGCCTAAGATCAGGGTTAACAAAATGTCTACGCTTAAACTGCGGTTGGGTCTTTTAAATTTGCGTTTCGCAACCAACTTTTCCCAAACAAGGATATGCAAGACTAATCCCCCACTTTCCTAAGTAATTTTTGAACAATAATATTGCTAAACAGCATGATAAAAAATAGTACCGTGGCGATAGCCGAGGCGTATCCCATTTCGTAGCGAATATTGCCGTAATCATGCAAGTGGGTGAGAATCGTACGGCCTGCATATTCTACCGACGGGAAGCCTGCCAGTTCGATAGAGATTGCTGCAACGGAAAAGGAAGTTGTGATCTGCATCACTGCCCCAAATAACAACTGGGGTTTCATAGACGGCAGTGTGATAAACCACAATTCCTGCCATCTGTTTCTGATCCCATCTACCCGACCGGCCTCAAACAGTTCTTTATCTATGGTCTGCAGCCCTGCAATAAAGGCTAAAAAGCTCACACCCAAACTGAGCCAAAGTTGTACGACAATCAGAATAGGCATAACATATTCTTTGTTTTCAAACCACAGAATAGGCTCGGCAATAATACCGAATCTCATCAGCCACGCATTTGCAAAGCCATACATATCCGATGAATAAATCAGTTTCCATATTAAGAAAGCATTGCCGGATATGCTCGGTGCGTAAAAAACCAATGTCATCAACGCTCGCACTTTAGGGGGCAGCTCATTGATAAGCCAAGAAAAAACAAAGCACATGATATAGCTGACCGGACCTGTGACGAGAGAAAAAAACAGGGTGTTTTTTACGGCGATTAAGAACACCTCATCATACACAAATAAGTTAATATAATTTTGAAGACCGACAAATTTCGGAAATTCCAGCATATTAAAATAGCTGAAACTGATCACAATAGATACCAGAACCGGGATGAGTGTAAATATCACAAATAAAATTCCGAAAGGAAGAATCATCAGATATTTCTCTTTATGTTCCTTCCATACTTGTGAAAAGGTCAATTTATATTCTTTACGCAACGCAGTCTTTTCTTCTCCCATGCTTTCCCTTCTTTCAAATGCAGGATGTAAAACAACCGATTATCTTTCTATATAAGATATGTTAAACTCTTTTCTTTTTTTAGACAGTTCTTTATCTATTTCCTTAATATTAAGATAGAGGGCTGATCTGGGATTATCCCCGCTGGTGACAACAGATTTGAAGGCGTAGTCAACCATTCTTGTCGTCATATAACCGCCGGGCACCTCCGGCACACCCTTTGTATTTTCCATCTGTGCAAGTATCTGCTCCGCATTCCTTGCAGACCAGGGCAATTGGACCAGTGCTTCCTTGTTGGCGGTAGCATACCTTGCAGCACTGCCCATGATGGCTTCCAACGTATTTGCATATATGACTTGTATCTCCGTACTGCTCCACCATTTGACAAATTCCCAGGCCCGGGCGCCATTATCGGTGTTTTTCAAAATAATCGTCTGCTGCGTTTCTGCTACGCAAGCGTTGTTGAGGTTGCCGCTTTCATCCATAACACCTAGAAGGGGCGAAAAGGACCATAAACCTCTTATTTCCGGTGCAAATATTTCTAATTGATTATAGGTTGTGTACGGGGCGATGCCTATAGGCATTTCGCCTGTTCTGAAACGGTTTGAGAAATCCGCCGATACCGGCAGTTTATAGCTTGTAAAAAACGCCGTTAACTGTTGGAAGGCCTCCATGGAAGCTCTGTCGCTTAAACCGCTGCTGATGCCGTAGTCTAATCCTTTACCGGCGTACAAATCCCCTCCGTTTTGAAAGACCAGGGTGGGATATAGCTGGACCGTAGGGATAAAAAAGTCGTAGTTATTCATATGCAGAATAGGTATGATGCTTTTTGCATCGTCCCACGTTTTCGGTATTTCTATGCCCAGCTGCGCCAGTATGTCATTTCTGTGAAACAGCATCATAAATATTTGTTGTTCCGGTATACCATAGATACGATTTCTAAAGGTAACCGCTTCAAAAGCACTTTTGTTGTACCTTTTTCTTATGTCCTCAAATCCTTCAAGGGTTGAAACATCCACCAAAGCATTTCTGATCGCGAAGTTTAATACCATATTTTGATTGGCGGACAGTACAACATCCGGTCCGTTGCCGGTAAGGGTCGCCGGTAAAACCACATTATCCGGAACCAATTGCAGATCTATCGGGATATTGTTTTGTGCGGCAAACCGTTCATCTATCAAATTTCTGATCACTTGTGCCTGATCACGGCCGGTTGATATCCATACTTTGACCGCATCCCCCTGTACCTGTTCTTCCTCCGTGATTATTTTGGTGTTGTCAACAAAAAAAGTAGAAATCAAACGAACCAGCCCGTAATAGGCCTTCACAAAGAAATTGGGTTCCGGTTCCGGTAACGCAGCATTGGTTTTGGAAAGTGTAAAGCTGTCTATCTCCAACGGCATTTCCGAGATTTTCATGATCCATGTGCCCAGTGCGGATATATTTGACTTAAAGGCAGAAAGCTCCAAAATGACATCATCGGGATTCTGCGCCAATCGAGCCGCCTGGATAGCCATTTTTTCTATTATGACCGTGCTTTCACCCTTTTCTCCCGTGAGACCGATTAATTCCTCCGCCACACCAAAAAGCCTGCTGCTTTCATGTTGAAGGGTTTGTGAAAACGCCGGTATCTTTTTTGTGATTTCATAATCTATAAACCTATCGGGCACCAATCCTGTGATTTGTATCGTTTTGCGATATAGGTCGTTAAGCACCAAAACACTTTGCTCCACTTCTGTCAACGACCTGCCGAATGCCCCCAGTACGGTCTCCATACCGATGGTATTGATCCCCTCTTTAAAATAAAGTAAATAGGGGCCGTCTTCACCTTTTAATATATAATTTTGAAAATCTACGCTATAGCTAAAGCCTATTTCCCTCGCTTCTTTAAAAGGCACTTCTCCGTTTATTTTCAGCTCTCTAAAGGATAGGATGCCTCTGTTCGTACTCTGCCTGCCCCGAAAAGATAGTTGATAAAGACCTGCCTCCGGCACATTAACGCCCCATATGATTTCATCACCGGGTATACGCCAGTTTTTGCCGCCAATCGTATTCAGCTTGATCAAATAGGGGTGATAAGGAATGGTATTGGGACTGCTGTAATTCACATGTGCCCCTACTCCCGGTGAGGATTTCCTTATAAAATGGGTGTTGCCGTCCGTACGTTCCGCTTGGCAGACGATATTTTCACCATCATACGACGGATAGGTTTTATATTCTTTTTCCAAGACCTCTTGATAGTTTTTAACTTCCTTTGCCGTTTTAAAGCTCACTTTTTTAAGAAGGACAGGCTCTTTTACGGACTCAAAGGTAATCGTATGACGACCTTGTTCCAGATAAAACTTATAGGGTGCCGATGTTCTTCGCTTTGAATCCTTTACGAAAACCTTTCGCTCTAAAAATAGCTCTTCGGCCGATGAGCGTATTTCATTGCCCTTGATGTTCAGCATCCTATTGTCTTTATCCGCCCATGTCCTGTTAAAAGATATTTGTTCGAGGCCTTTGTGCAAAACTTCATGGTCTATTAAAATTTTTCGTTCTATCTTTGTATTGGTACCTTTTACCGGTAAATAGACGATTTCTAAGTTGTAAAACCCGCTGACTGCAACATTAAAATCGAGGGTTACTTTACACCTGTCACTTGTCATGAGTCCTTCTTCCGTAAAAGCAGCTTCCGTACGGGGAGATGCTTTGAATGCATCAAGGGGCACAACGACCTCAACGTCATGACCGACCATAGACGTATAATCATTTTCTTCCAAGTATTTTTTATAGGAATCTTCATAAAACTCATCGCTTTGCAACACCGGATTCGATTGCGCCTTAGACGGGTGTACAAACAAAACTGCGGCTATCAAAACCGGTAAGACAATACACACACATATTTTTTTCATGCTTTATTTCCCCTATAAACTTGATTTTAAAGGACGGCACCTATAGATAATAAACAGTAACGTTGGAAACATCATCGTACTCCGGCAACTAGTATTCCAAGGCTAAAAAGCAGTTGAGGGCTGAGAGATGAGGGTTGAGAATGCCTCCCACCTTACACGACACCTGGTTGCTATTTTACTCTCCGCCCCCTGTTTAGTCATTTTCCGACCTTCGCCCTCTGACCTCCGATCTCCGGTTTTATATTTCTAGTGCTAGTGTTATTATCTATAGATACGCTGCGCCTGCTTGTATTAAGCTCTATTATTTGACGTTGTTATTTTACTGTAACTTCCAGCGTTTGTTTGGTTTCATTGCCTGCAAAATCCGTCACGGTTATTTCCACCTTATATTTGCCCGGCGTCGTGGTGTCCAGCTCGGAAAGATCCGCCTTGATCCCGTGTTTTACGACCAAGCCGTCCTTATCTGTCGCCGATGCTATAAAGTCCTTGCCCCAATTGATGGCAGAAGCGTCCTCCTCCAGCTTTACGCTCCTGAATTTCTGCTTAAAGACAACGGTGGGCGGTTGCGTGCTTTTATCATCATATATGGTTACCGCAACTTTTGCCGTCCCTTCGTTGCCGGCGGCATCTTTTACGGACATTACCAGCCCGCCGCCATATTGACCGATCTTGTTAAAATCTACACCGTCGTAGGTGATTGCAACCGCACTAAAATCCAGCGGCCCGTCTATATTATCCTCCGCCGTGAATAATTCCGAAAAGTCTAAATCCGCCGGGTTTGTGCCCACCGGAAAAGCCAAAGGCTGCGGATTGACTGCTTTTATCTTCGGCTTTACATTATCATGGATTTTATCGGACTTTAATACGGTTTCCATATGCTCCAGATGTTCTTCCAAAATACTGATCTTTTCTTTTACGGCGACATCATATTTAGGTGAAGAATCCACCCCATAGATGCTTTTTCCCAATATTTCCTCTGCATATCTTCCGAATAGGCCCAAAATTGTACTTGTATCCTTGAGTGGTGCGTCTGATATATATCGGAAGGCCTCCAGGATATCGGGACCCGTTTTTTCATGGAAGATATCAAACCCAAAGTTCAAGGCCTCCGATTCAAGATATTTTTCTTTGTAACCGCTTACCGTCTCTG
>JAKSBV010000313.1 GCA_022360955.1 Bacillota bacterium | reverse complement strand
GGACAGTATAAAATAATGGTTCCTATACAATTGTATGTTATATTATACAATTGTATAATATAACATACAATTGTATAGGAACCATTATTTTATACTGTCCGAAAAAGAACTCAAATCGTTTTTTAAAATTTTTGTGAGGAGGGTATGATGAAGAAGATGGAAAGTAAGACTATGATGATTCTTGGGGGATATGGCGGAGCCGGTGTTTGTATTTCACAACTGTTATTGCAAGAGACCGATTTAAATCTTATTTTAGCAGGTCGAAACGCCGTCCAAGCAAATAAAGCAGCGGAACAGCTTAATAGCGAATTTGGTGGGAATCGTGTACGGGGCATGCAAGTGAATGCATCAAGTCCTGAAGCATTAAGAACAGCTTTTAAAAGCTGTGATATCGTGATGTCTTGTATTCCTATCACATCTAACGGAATCGGCGGAGGGGTTGTTCAAGCCGCCTTTGATGCCGGAATCAATTATATTGATTTATGTTGGGATGATGATAAGCGGCAATTACTGAAATATTTGGAAAAGCGAATTAAGGCCTCCGGGAAATATTTTATGACTGAGGCAGGATTTATGCCTGGTGTGCTATCTATGATGGTATTTTTAGCAGCTAAACGGCTTGATGCTTTGGAGAATTTAGAATTTGCCGGTATATTTAGGGACAGTCATGCGACCTATGGCAGCATTGTTGAGCTGCTCATCTACGCAGCAGATCCGGCATATGCATACAAAGAAGGGGCCTGGCGTGAAGTTCCCAAAACCGCTTCTAAGAAAATCAATTTTGGTCCTGGATTCGGGAAAATAACATGCTACCCTATGGATGCATATGAGTTGAGGTGTCTACCTGACCATCTTGGTTTTAAAGAAATAAATGCCTATGCCTCCGGCATAAACCCCATTGCGGATTTAGTAGTGTTTTTTTTGATAAGTTTGGGTTTATATAAATTTAACTGGAGCCGGCATCTGGGAGTAAAACTTCTACTCCGGACGATAAAGAAATTTTTAAAGCCGCCGTATACTACGACTTTTTTAATGGAAGCTAGTGGTAAAGTCAATAACCGTAATGAAAAATTCAAGATCACAATAGGTCATGAAGATGCATATATAGCTACGGCTATTGCAACGGTTGCCGGCGTTCTTCAACTATTGGACGGACCCGTCAAAGAGCCCGGTGTCATTATAATGGGACACCATATTGAGCCGGAAAGGTATGTTGAAGATGTAAAGCGGCTGGGAATGGATGTGCAAATTGAACAGTGTCATGTCGGATGATTAGAAATTATATTGCAAAGATAAAAATGAGGAGTGTTAACGATGAGTAGGCGCAGTATTGAAGAGATTAGAAAAGAGGAAATCATTCATGCCTTTTTAAAGGTTATTTCAGAAAAGGGACTGGCAAGTGCTTCAATACGTGAAATTGCAAATACGGTTGGCTGCAATCATGGCATTTTACGGCACTATTTTGGCAGCAAAGAAGGTCTTATCAAGAGTACGGTGGATTTTCTGACGGATAAGTATATGAGCGCATTTCACGAAGGCATAAGCAAATATGATTCATGCATCGCTCAAATAGAGTATTTATTCCAAGCTTACAGTTTTGAAAGACTTGGTATTGAATTGACTAGGTCTTGGATTGAGATATTTGTTTTTTCAAAGACTAACCCAAACATCTCGAAGGTATTACATGAATTTTATAGAAAAATAAAAGACGGTTTTGCAAATATTATTACAAAGGGGATTGAATCAGGAGAGTTTAGAAGCATTGACCCTGACGTCGCCGCCAACATGATTTTGGGATGGCTTGAGGGAACACTCTTTTTGATCGTTGTTGATAGGGATAATACCCCCTATGAATTGATGTATAGACAGTTTAGTGAAATGCTTTTAAAATATTTAGTGAAAAATAAAGAGTAATGATTTTTATGTCTAAGAGGTCCGGTGGGAAGATATGTTTACGCATGCGTATGAATATCTATCGGTGAAAGGATTGGAGCTATTGCTTCATACAATTATGAAGATTAAAAGAAGAATGTGTAGCCTCTCAAAATTTTTGGCAAAAATTTTGGGAGGCTACACATGATTGTAGGTCTCTTTGTTACATAATGAATATGATCACGAGAAAACACAGCACATTGATATTGTGTTTTTTTGGTGCAAAAAAATGGAGGAAAGTGACTGAAAAAGACAGAGAACAATCAAACAACGGTTAATAATAGCCTGTTAAATATCATTACTCCAATCGGTCTTGAGCTTAAAAGAAACAGCCTGATTGTAGGTAAAAACACAGGAAGAATTTATGATATCGTCAAGTACCTGCAAAAAGTCGATTATGGATGGCTAGCAAAGATTACAAATTCATATATGTGGCTTTATTGGACAGGTCGGGAGGGACCACCGATAGTGCTCTTCGAATATCAAACAACCCGGGACGATAAGCACCCCAAAAATTTTTTAAGAGGATTTGAAGAATACCTTTGTACAGATGGGTACGGGGGTTATAATGACATGCACGGAGTTATTAATATCTGTTGTTTTGCACATGCCCGCAGGAAGTTCGACGAGGTATTAAAAGCGTTGCCTAAAATGGATAAAAACAAACCGTGTGCAGCACAGGAAGGTCTTGGATATTGCAACTTTTCAACCCTGACCCCCTTCTTCAGGATAAACCTGGAGATTCTAAACCAAATAGAACAATTTAGCATTTTTTCAACCATTGTTTGAATATTCTTCAAATAACCGTTTATTTACATCAGTATTGCTTAAAAGGTATACTGAGGGTAAAGTGTGGGGGTGGATGAAATTGAAAAATGAGATAGGCAAAAGGATTGCACAATTGAGAAAATCCTTCGGGATGAATCAGGAAGAACTTGCAGAAAAGCTGAATGTTACTTTTCAGGCGGTCAGTAAATGGGAGACAGGGGCATCCTATCCTGATATTGAACTGCTGTCTTTAATCTCCGAATGTTTTCATGTGAGTGTAGACTACTTATTAAAGGGAAATGGTTTTAAAAGCAAGGCTTATTACAATCAGAAGTATGATCAAGAAGATTATTATTGGGGGTTTCAGCCTTCAGTCATGTGCCATAAGGTACTGCAGCATATGCCGACTGTAAAGCATTTAAGACTGTTGGATATAGGTTGTGGCGAGGGTAAGGATGCAGTGTTTTTTGCCAGGAATGGTTATGATGTGACTGCCTTTGACCTTTCAGAAACGGGAATAGAAAAAACAAAAAAACTGGCAGAACGTTGTGGAGTTTATGTTAATGCATTTATGGCTGATGTCAATACATTCAGGCTGAATACCGAATTTGACATCATTTATTCCAATGGAGTCCTTCATTATATTCCTCCTCAGCTCAGAGAGGAGATTTTTGCAAACTATAAAAACTTCACTGCAGAAAACGGAATCAATATCCTTTCTGCATTTGTTAAAAAGCCGTTTATTGGTCCTGCTCCTGATAGCGAAAAGTATACATATGAATGGCTTTCAGGTGAATTATTTATGCTTTATCATGATTGGCGCATAGATATATGTGAAGAAACAATATTTGATTGTATGTCCTCCGGCGTTCCCCATAAACATGGAATAAACAGAGTTATGGCAAAGAAAATATCAAAAAATTGATGAATGGAATGATATGATAGAAAAGCCTTTTGGGGAAAAAACATATACACTTCCGGCAACTTCGGGCAGTGCGCCTTTTATTTAATGGGGGTGAGCTTAAGGAACTATATGGTGGTGATACGATGAATGCTGCTGTTTAAAAAATGAGATACTACCTAAAGATTAAGCTACCAAAAGTTGTAATATTTAATTTTGTACAGATGGGTACGGGGTTATAATGACATGCACGGAATTATTAATATCTGTTGTTTTGCACATGCCCGCAGGAAGTTTGACGAGGTATTAAAAGCGTTGCCTAAAATGGATAAAAACAAACCGTGTGCAGCACAGGAAGGTCTTGGATATTGCAACTTTTCAACCCTGACCCCCTTCTTCAGGATAAACCTGGAGAT
>JAKSBV010000164.1 GCA_022360955.1 Bacillota bacterium | reverse complement strand
CACTTCGCGGCTTTTGCCGCCTCATAAACTTCCTCATCGGTTGCTTTCGGATTGCCCAAACGAATATTTTCTTTCAGTGAGCAGTTAAAAAGAAAATTATCCTGTGTCACAAAGCTGACAATTTTCAAGAGCTGGGAAAGGGGTATTTGGCGGATGTCAACACCGCCTATGGTAATACTCCCGCTATTCACATCCCAAAAACGGGCAATCAATCGGGTCATCGTCGATTTCCCGCCCCCGGACGGGCCAATGAGTGCGGAAAAGCTGTTTTGAGGCATATTGATACTGACGTCGGAAAGCACATGATCTTTTTGCTTTTCGTTGTACGAAAAACGTACATTGTTAAATGTCACATCATAGTTTGAAAGGGTTACAGGTGTTTTTTCATTTCGAAGCGCGGGAAGATTCAATAGCTTATCGGCATCCTTAATAGCATATTCTATTGCCTTGGCATCATTTACAAATATAGAAAATTTCATCAGCGGCGCAACAATACCAAGGGAAAGAATAATACACATAGTAAACGCTGCGGGAGCAAGGGAGCCGTTCAAATAAAGTGCCATTCCGATAGGAACGGTGCCCAGAAGCGACGAAGGGAGCACCGCCAGGGTAAAGTTCATCATCCCCCATGTGCTGTTAAACCATTCGAGGGTATAATCCTTAAAGGCGTTTACCGCTTTTGAAAACTTTTCATAGGAAGTCGTCGATTGATTGAAGGCCTTGATGACCTCAATGCCTTCGGTATACTCTACAATGACACTGTTAACATGATTGCTTGCCTCCATATAATCATTGTACTGCTTGTTAAAATTTCGCATCATCAGAACGACGGAGATACCCGCAATCGGGACTGTCACCAGGGCTGCAAGCGCCATTCGCCAATCGATGGTGCATAGATAAATAAACACGGCAATAGGCAAAAGCAAATTGGAAAATAGCTCCGGAATGACATGGGCAAGAGGTATTTCAATTGTTTCGACACGGTCAATGATAATATTTTTCATCTTTCCTACCGTTTCGTTCAAAACGGTTCCAAGTGGTGCGTGCATAAGCTTTTCGGCAATACGCAGCCGAATATTCTCCAAAATAGTGTATGCGGAAATATGGGATAATATGGTTGATATGGTATGGAATAATATCTTAACCATATGTCCTCCCAGTGATACCGCTGCCCAAAAGAGTATTTGGCCGCCTGTGGGCTGCGCCTCAATAAACAGGATGATGATCTTATACACCCCAAAGTAAGGTACAAGCCCTCCAAATACACTGATGACAGCACAAATGACGGATAATATCATTTTTCCTCTGCACCGTGATGCAAAAGACAAAAGTGTGCCTGTCCAGTTCTTTTCTTTCATCGCAATACTCCTTTTCAAAAAATGTAGACGGGTCATCAATGCCAACCCGTCTACATTGTATCACTATTTTTATCGTGCATCCGCTCCGCCAGGGCATTTTTGTTCCGTCTAGACTAAGGATTTCCGGTATTCAAGGGGAGACGAACCTATAATGTCTTTAAAGGCGACTGAGAATTTACTGGGGCTGCTGTATCCCACTTCTCCTGCGATTTGGGCAACACTCTTTTTTGTCGTACGAAGCAAAACAGCGGCATGGCTCATGCGATATGATCTCATATAGGCATATACGGATGTGCCGTATACGCCCTTAAAACAAGTTTTCATAGGTGTAAGAGAAATATCGAAGCGCTTCGACAGGTCCTCAAGGGTAAAATGATGCTCTAAATTATTCGTCATATGTGCGTGTATTGCTTTGACCTTTTCAACCTGGGTTTTATAAAAATATGGACGTATGTCCGTATGCTCCGGAATAACCAGGGCATCCAAGTAAAGCAAAAGCTCAAAAATTTTGATCTTAAAATAATAGGTTCTTGTCTTTTCGGGTACGTCATATAATTCGGTAAATATATGCTCGACGGACGGTTCTCTGCGGATGACAAAAGAAGTTTTCTGACGGCAATACTTATGCTTCAGCTTCTTTAAGTCCACCGGAAACCCGGAAAAACAATCGGACAAAGATTTAGGAGCGGTGTCAAGAAAAAAAGCAATTGTTATGCCATGGTAATGAGAAAGGGGAAGTACGCAATCGGTATTATAATCATTGCTCCTATCGTCAATCCTCAAATCGCCTGCTTTAATGTAAGAGTAGCCGCCCTTTGCTGCAATGTGCTCAAGGCTGCCTTCACGGCAATGGTCAATGCAGAACAGTTCCGTATTCGCAATAACCTTAGCACGGCAATTTTGCATATGAAAGTCGTTATACATTAAATAGACGCCTTCAAAAACCCTGTATAATGTCATTACGCCTTCACCGCTGTCGTCACGCGTCCGATACACTTGGCAGTTTTCACCGGCTGTTATGGAAAAGACATTTTCGCTAAAGGACAGTTTTTTCATTTCATTCATCGCTTTCCTCCATTTTTCCATATGCGATTTTGCCTTAAAGCACAATCGTTCGGTTACAGGTACATTCTAAGAACTCCGTATCATGGGTTACAATGATGACAATATGGCCTTTTTGGGCAAGTCCTTTTATGGTCGCGCTAACGGCAAGCATATGTTCATAATCCAGACCGCTTGTCGGTTCGTCAAACAGAACTATTTTTTTATCTTGCAAAACCCCCGCAGCGATGGCAAGTCTTTGCTTTTGTCCGCCGGACAGCGCCATAGGATGGCTGTGTTTCCACTCCGATAAATCAAATTGGTGCAGAACCTCTTCGATTTTACCCTCTTCGGCCTCACCCCCGGAAAGTTCACATTCATTCCACAGGCTGTCGCTGAAAAGCTGATGGTTTACATCCTGCATGATCAAATAGCAAAGGCGGTTTCGTGTCTTTTTGTTCAGGGGCCGCCCGTCCAATAACAGCTCACCCTCACTTTGCTTAATCAACCCGGCGATACAGCGAAGCAGAGTGGTTTTACCGGCACCGTTGCTGCCTGTAATACCAAGTATGTCCCCGTTTTTCACCGAAAAAGAGAGCTGTTCAAAGATAATGTTCTCTTTTATCTTACAGCAAAGGTTTTTTACAGTCAACGCTTCGGCAGAATGATCGGGAATATGGGGAAACGGGCACACGGATTTTTTGCCAAGGGTTCTAAGGCCCATTTTAATGCGCTCATCCTCCGAAAGGGTAAGAAAGGCCTCGCGGGTAAAGATACGAACAATCTCTCCCTTTTCCATCAATACGGCACGATCAATCAAATCCATCAAAAAATATATTCGGTGCTCCGCAATCAACACGGTTTTTCCTTCTTCTTTTATTTTCGCAATCTGCTCTCTCAGCACCTCAATAGCACCTTCATCCAGGTTTGCCGTCGGTTCGTCCAAGACATATACATGCGGATTCATGGCATATGAGGAAGCAAAAGCGAGGCTTTGTTTTTCACCGGCCGACATGGAAAAGATGCTGCGCCGGCGAAGCCGCTCTATATTTAATGCTTTTGTAGTTGCCCTCAGTCTTTCGTTGATAGAATCAGGAGAAGCACCGGCATTTTCAAGCCCGAACACGATTTCCGTGTCCGAATCAAGATTGAAAAACTGAGATTTGGGATTTTGAAAAACAGAACCTATTTTTTCGGCCAGTTCATAAATTTGTGTCTCGGCCACATTTTTCCCTTCTACGGTAACGGTTCCCTCTAAACGGCAATTATCCGTGAAATGTGGGATTAGACCGTTTATCAGCTTTGTCACGGTCGTTTTGCCGCAGCCGCTTTTTCCGCAAAGCAGCACACATTCGCCTTTATTGATATGTAAATTAATATTCTTAAGTATTTGCTCCTCTTGTGTATAACCAAAAGATACATTGTGAATCTTTATCATCAGTAACCCCCTTAGAGACAAAAGGCTGCCCCAATCAGTAAAACACCGACTGCAAGACTAATATAGTCAATAAACGAAAAGCGAATATCAACCGCACTCGTTTTCTTGACAGGATTATCAATACCCCTTGTTACCGCTGCCGCCGCGAGCTCCTCCGCCGTACCTGCCGCCGAAATAATAAGAGGTACAACCAAGCATTCGATCTTTTCGATGCCATTAAT
>JAKSBV010000104.1 GCA_022360955.1 Bacillota bacterium | reverse complement strand
TAGGCAATGTCAAGAAAAGGAGAAACATCCAAATATACGATTCTCCATCATGGGAAACTAATGGCGCAAGACAGACTTAAAAAAATGGCACACTTATTGTATAATAGGAGCATTAATGATAGTGAGTGAGCCATGTCCACAGAAAATATCACTGTGAACTCCTCCAAAGTAGGGCGCAGTATCAGCATACAAAAGAATATCATCCACTATGTGGAGCACGAAGGCGGCCGTCCAGTGATTTTGCTGCACGGCTTGGGCTTTTCGCTCTACAGCATGCGCCACATTTACAGCGCACTAGCAGAGATGGGCTATCATGTGATCACAGTGGACCTACCGGGCTGCGGCTACTCCATGCTCTCCGGCGACAGCTTGGGCAGTCCCAAGCACATGGCCGAGCTGTTGCATCTCTTTTTAAAGGCGCTGAAGCTCGAAGGTGCCCACTTCTACGGCATCGCCGAGGGCGCTATCTATGCACTGCGCCTCTCCCAGCTCTATCCCAAGGATGTGCTGTCGCTGACCCTCACCAGTCCGGGCAGCCTGACCCGCCACTATCCCTATGCCTACCGGATGCTCCCCAGTACCATTATGGGCGAGATGCTGGTGCGGAGCATCAAGCGCAAACACATCGAAAAGATGCTGCGGTGGATCTTTTTTAACGAAACAGTAGTCACCAATGCTATGGTGCGCCAGACCTATATGCCCTTTGAACGCCCCGAGTGCCGCCTAGGACTGCTGTATCTGCTGCGGGACTACAATGACAATCCGGTGTACAACCAGCTCAGGTATGTAGCATGCCCGGTCAATCTGCTATGGGGCGAGTGGGACAGTGCCCATCCCATCAGTATGAGTGACTATTTCATCAAACACATCCCCAATATCCAGTTCCGCATGTTTCAAAACTGCGGGCACCTCCTGCATGAGGAACGCCCCCACTGGGTATCCAAGGAGATCGACGGCTTTATACAACAGGTGGTGAGGCCACCGGAGGATGGGGGCGAGAATGTAGAAGAGGAAGAACAAGAATAACGCTGTTATCAATTCTGATTTACAACACGCCAGCGAAAATCAGCACAGAAATCTTGATAACATACTTTACAAATCCATCGATAATGATCTAGCGTGGCATACCCGGAAGTATACCCCATGAATTAGGCAAAACAGAACTCACAATGGTCATGATCGGTTCCGGTTTTTCTCTGATCATAACTAATATACTCCAAATCAACCGCATACAAGTATTCTTTTTGATTTGTCAATCTCCAATTACTCATATTCTAGCCAATCATCCTCTTTTCAAGCCTTTGTATGCACTATACTGCTACCAGTCTATATAAACTTCTTCTTCACCAGCCAGTTCACCGAAGACAACAGCTCAGTGGTCTCCAGTGTCCAAACCGCCTCTGGTGCGT
>JAKSBV010000103.1 GCA_022360955.1 Bacillota bacterium | reverse complement strand
TGCAGATACTTATCCAGATAATGCTTTAAAAGGCTCATTGATTTTCTGGCATTGATTTCAATAATAGGCACAATTTCACCGTTTTTAAGCACCATCGAATCAATACAGACATGTCCGTAATAACCATCTTTATAGAGGCATTCTGCTGTTTTTTCCATCCAATTAAAATAGTGACTATCTTCCAGCTCTCTCATCAGTTCTTCATCGATTGAGAAAGAACCATGATAAGCAAATCCACTATTAAGAATTTTTTGCAATGACAATAAATGAAATCTTCCGAAATTTGAAATAAAAAATTGACATGAAAAATCGAGTTTTTTCTCAAGGTAGGGCTCTATAATGAAACGTAACTGTTTACCCCTTTTCTCTTGGCTTGCCAAATAAGAAATAATCCTTTGAAGTATGGCAGGGGAATGAACCAATAAATTTCCTTTTCCCGAGACCCCGTATTCGTCCTTGATAATAATTGCATATCTTCCTAAGTATTCGTCGGCAACGGCCTGGAGTTCTTTGCAGCTTGTTACGATTCTGCTAATATTGGGAATCCCTATCTTTTCTTTTAAGGTTGTAGAATATACCTTGGAATTGACCTTCCTTATCGTGTCCATAGCAGGAACATCCACTCTCATACGATAAGCATCGGATACTTCTTCGGAGAACGGTATGACCGCAAAAGCACTTAAGGTGCTGTCCTCCGCTATTATTTTTTTGAAATATTCTTTGTTTTCCGTTTCAATCAGAAGCTGAAAAACCGACTTATTTTTTTGCGTTTTATCCATACCGTATCGGTCCGATAAATCCTTTTGATTGCTAAGAAAAGAATAACCTATTTTTTCTAGGTACGTTTTATGAGCCGGGTCCATCCCATATCTTGTAACAAGCGAATCCCCCTGTTTGCAAAAAACAAACTGAAGTTCATCCATTGCCAGAACGATATTATTCGCATTGGCATCGTTCATAGCCGGCAATTTTGCCAATGTATCCTCACGCCAAAATTTTTCCGAATCGAAAGCCCCGATATGCGTACATGCACCAATTCCTTCAATATCTTCTGCAATCATCATCTTAAATCCTTTCCTCAAGATATTCGGCAAAGATTTGTACCGAACTTAAATTTGAGAAGTCGAAGATGTCAAAATCGATCTCTACGCCTGTTTCTTCCTCAATCCTTAACATAAAATTAATCATTTGCAGAGAATCCAAACCAATATCGTCAATAATATTTGTATCCTTGTAAATGGCACTGACTAAACTTTCATCTTCTTTTACTTCCGATATTAATTTAATTATTTTCTCTTCCATAGTATCCCCCTTTACTTATTTTTACATTTGTTGATCTTTCCCAACTTTTTAATACCTTAAAAAATATAGGCCTATAACAGTAAAAACGGAATAACTATATTGCTTACTTACACCTTTCTGATGTTTCTATGAATATTTTTGACCCATGGGTATGCGTTTTACTTTTAATGTATTTTTATACATTTTATCACAAAATCGTAATAATTGTCAAGCTACTCTTCTATGAAACAGACCAAAAACATAAATCTACCTTTTGTTAAAATGTGCTAGAAATCGCTCGAGGCCACTTTTTGAAATAATTCTCAAAGCTTTTGATCACAAATACAATCTGAAAAAATGGAAAAATGTGTTGACTTTTTAATATTTTAGAAGTACAATAAAGACCAAGATGGACATGTTTTCTAATTTCAGAATATCATAAACATTACCGTTCAATTTTTGCAATTTTTCATTACCCATGAAAGGGTCACTGCTTTATTACCGGTCATGAATACGGCGCTGTTTTGGGGCGATAAAACAAGATATTTACTCTATACAAGAAAGGATTTTGATAATGTATCATACCAATAGGGTGAATCACACAAAAAAAGTTATCCTACCTCTCAAAGACCATATTCTGAGAACATGGCCCGGCATTAATTTTCTTTTTTCAATCATTCAGAACAAAGAAAATGCATATGACTGGATTATGAATTCTTATGTTCAAATATACGGTGTTTTGAATGACAATATTGACAGGGTAGGAAGAATTGATTACTATCCCTATTGTATGCATAATTTTCCATTCAGTATCTATGATCTATGTCCTTTTATTGTAAAATATGCTCTTCCCACAGATATCATCATCGATCAATACCATACCTTTACAAACTTTTTAATGGATGCTTTGGATAAGGGCTTATATGTGAGCAGTTTATTAGACCAATTCTTTCGGCCCGAAAGAGAAGGAGAGCAAGGTGTTTTTCACGCAAGTTACATATACGGCTATGACATGGAAAAACAGCTGATTTATGCTGCCGATCATTTTTATCATCAGAAATATTCTTTTATGAAAATTGATTTTGATAAAATGAATGAAGCCTATCGTTTATTAGATAACCCGCCTAGGCTTAATGGGTTTCGTACCTATTTATATGCATTAAAGGATGCAGCATTTAAATTTGACTTGAAATTATTGGTTGATCTTTTTAAGGATTATTTACACGCTAAAAATCCTTTCGGCAGCTTTAACAGATTTACCAAGATTACCAAAAATCAATTAAACGAATATTATGGTCTAAATTGTTATGATATGCTCCAGACTTACTTACATAGAATCATTGATATATATCATGGCAAAGGTAAAGATTGTAGATTTTTTGTGTCTTTAGTAGACCACAAAACATTAATGAAATTAAGAATAGACTATTTAATCCGTAAGGGCTATTTATCAAATGCGGCTTCTCTTGTAAACGAGATAAAGGCTTTGGAAGTAGGCTGCAAAATAACCCTAAGTCTCTTTTTAAAGTATATGATTACCGATGATATAAGCCTGGTAGATAAAATCTCAAAAAAGCTTGAAAATTTTAAAAGTAGGGACCAAAGGATGACCGAAGTTTTAATTGAAAAGTTAGAACAAGGAAAATCCTTTTAAGCGGGAAAAGAATTTTCCTTTTAAGTCCTAAGCATCTTTGAAATATTTATCGATCATTTTTTCCGCAAGCCTTTTCTGCGCACCGGCCTGGGCCGCTAAGGTAATGATGGTTAAGAATATCTCCGCCAGATCTTGATTGTCTTTTTCCAGATTAGACGTCTGCTCCCTGATCAAATCAAACTTCTCGGTAAAGACATCGCTAAAATCTTCAAACTCAATCTTTCTAATCTTTAAAAACGTAGCATAAATATCTTCCAGCAAGATGATATCGTCTTCGTCGGTATTAATATTATTTAAAATCGGCGCAAAAAGTGCTTTAATATCCGTTAAAGGCAGTATTTGCTTTAGATAGTAGGTAAGAATGAGCATAATCACGTGCCGGCTATTGTACTTTTTATTGACCGGTGCAGCAATCATGCCGTCCTTTGCATAATTGTTGATCATCGTCTTGGTGATAATTTTATCTTTTTCATTTCTTGCCAGATGTGCAAGGTTATCGTCCAAAAAGGTCAGTAATTGATCCATATACAAGTCAATGTTAGGAATATCCGAAAGTTTAACATGATCGGACAGCGAAAGCTCTTCCACCAATGTAAGTAAATCGTCTTTATTTACGCCCATTAAAATCACCTCCACTATTATAATATAGTAATAAAAACTATATGTCAAATCATTTATAAACTCCCAAAATCTAATTCTTCATTATTCATTATTAATTCTTCATTATTAATTCTTAATTCCCCTCCCGCTGTTAACCGCGTACTTGATAAAATTTATTATCCAGGTGATAACAATTGAAGATAAACAATACGCCTATAAGGACCATCGTTACTATCTTGTAAACAATATAATCACTACAGCCTGCCGAATAACTGAACGGATTAATAATGATATGGGTCAATCGAACATATTCGGACATCCACATGATCACATATATGCCCGTTATCCCTATACCCATAATAGGTTTTCGGCTTATATGCGCTATGGTTGCCGCCATTAAACCGAAAAACAGGTAGTTGATGCCCCCTAATGCTATCATCACCAACCAACTGACATCACTCGTGTTCGCAAAAGCATCTACAAATGTATTGTTTAAGACCACTTTTATATAAAAATAAAATGGCATTGCCGTACATAAATAAAAAATCATGTTCAACAACACTCTCATTAAAAATATCTTCGATTTTTTTATACTGCTCATATAAAAAGCTTGGTATATATGATGATCCTTTTCATAAAACATGGTGTTGGTAAAGATGAAAACCCCACATAGGGGTATAATCATTTCAAAATACATGGCATTCGAGAACTGCAGCGCAAGCGGCATTAAAAACGCTGCTAAAAGAAATATCACGTATCTTTTGGATCGTAAGATATTGTAATTATATTTTATTAATTGCCTGATATTCACCTCACCCACTCCCCTCTGTCCTATTCCTTTGCCAAATGTATACCGTTAGCCATAGGATGCATATTGTGATGATGAAATAGCCTATTTGATGGACGATCATTGTGGTTCCTTCTGTTGCCATAATTCCTAATTTTGTACCGCATCTAGGGAAGTATTTCCAACTCTTTATAAGCCATTGGGACGGTTCATTTTCAAATTTAGTCGATTGTCCAAATAAAAAAATATAGTAAAACATGAACCCTGTGGAAAATATAATCTCTTTACTGATAATGCTTACCAGCATTGCAAGGGCATTTAAATAGCATTGTGTGACAAAGGGAAGCAATATAAAATATTTAATGAAATCTACCTCTTCAAAGGCCCATGCCAAATGATGATACTGGGGTTTAAAAATAAATACGCTAAACATTGTTAAGACAAAATAGGTCGACAGCATAACGGCCGTTAATGCCAAATATTTTGAAATAATATATTGATAGGACCTGATATTGGATGCTTTTATATTTTTGATTACATTATTTTTGTAATCCCTTGTCCAATATCCTATGATCAATATTGTGCCGATGATCGCAAGGACCTTCATGATTCTAAAATAATATTCTCTGGCAATAGCACTTGATAAATTTTCTAATTTCATCAATGCCTTTGCTTGTTCGTAGGTGGGATAGTATCGTAATCTCTCATTGCTATCACCAAAATAAAAATTTTTTTTGCTATGCATCGGTACATATAAGCTATGAGAAATTTTTTCATACGCTTCTTTTGATAGTGCCTTGATCTGCTCATAGTTCATAAAGCCATAATCTATAATTTTATGACGTCTGCAATAGGTTTCATACAGCTCTCCAAAATTGCTATTTGTTTTATCCTCTGCTGAAAACAACCGACCTCTTTCCTCATTGCTCATACGATCCTCATAAATTCTAGCCACTGCCTCTCCTTGATTAATACGTTGTCGGGCATATCTTTTTAAAAACGCTTGCTCAGACATACTTTGAAATTCTTGATAAGGAATATACCCTAAGAATTCTTTTTCGTAGGCCTCTTGCGTAGCATAAAACTTTTGAAAAACCTGTGTGCTTGTATCCCATATAATGATTGCCAGCAATAACATAAAAACATAGGTAAACGGGTATTTGAATATGTTTTTTAATTCTTTCCCGAACAATGATAATATCAGACGATATGTACTCAAACACTACCACACCCTTTCTACCGCAATATACGCATCTTCTAAAGTCGGTGCGGCCGGCACCGCATCGTTATAGGGTTTTTGACTGCTTATGATTTTGACTGCTGACTTCCCTTGCCCTCTCTCTATACCTGCAACCAAATTCCCCTCAAGGATCTGCTTTAATCTCTTTTCATCCTTCACTTCAATTTCCCAAATCTTCTCACTTGCTCTCTCCATAAGCTCCTCTATATCGCCTTCATACTTTTTCTTTCCTTCACATAAAATCGCTAACTTTTCACATGTGTAAGATACATCTTCAATAATATGGGTGGACAGTATAACTGTTTTGTCTTCTCCTAATTTGAGCAATAAATTTCTCATCTTGATTCTTTCACTCGGATCAACCCCTGTAGTAGGTTCATCGGCTATCAATATCTCCGGATCGCTTATCAACGCAATCCCCAAAGATAACCGGCGTTTCATTCCCCCCGAAAGGTTTTTGAATTTTTTATCCGCATGCTTTTCCAAGTTTAAATAATTTAACAGTTCACTGACTCTATTTTTTCTTTCACCAGCTGTTAAACCGTTTAATATCCCGAAATAATCCAACGTATCCCGTACCGATAGGTTTGGATAGCCTCCTGCTTCCTGCGGCATATATCCTATCATTTTTCTCAACAGCATATAATTTTTAGGCGCTAACGGAATGCCTTTGATATAAACCTCTCCTTGTGTAAAATCAACAAGGGTGGTTAAAATATTCATAAGGGTGGTTTTGCCCGCACCGTTATTGCCAAGCAGCCCAAATATCCCCCGGCCTATTGTCAAAGAAACATTGTCTAACGCTCTTACATTGGACTTTCTATACGTTTTACTTAAATTTTGAATTTTTATCATCGTCTTTTCTCCCATTTTGCTAAGCTTCGTCCCATAACCGGCCTATCCAAGGCCTTCTTAGTTTTATTGGCCTTAATACCGGCACATGTTATAGATACGCACACTAGAACTAGAAATATAATCGTAACCCTCATCTCTCAGCCATCAACCACTTTTTAGTCTTGGGACACCCGTTGCCGGAGTACGATTATATTTCAAGCTTTACAGTGCGTTATCTATAAAAATAACGCACTGTAAAACTGTCCATATATTTGAACAAACAACGATGACGCTGCCTTTTCGGTTCAAATATACAGCCGATCTTAAAGTGCGCTATCTCAGGATATTGATCCGGCTCCCTTTCGGACTTACCTCAATTCATTAACCGTTATACCTGCGCTGTTAAGGATCTGGATCTTATATTGACCGCTGCCATATATGATTTGACCTGTTACCGACTTGGGGGTTTCAGGCTCATCCTCTTCATGCTCGGAAGTTGGCATAGCTAAATCCCCGCTCTCCCCTTGGTCTGTTCCGTCTGCCGCTACGGTCTCAGAAGTTTCGGACATCTCCTCTGCATGCTTTTTGTCGCCGAAGTCCCATGCCGCATTGCCTTCAAAACTATCTTTACGCTCCGCAAAAGCATATATTTGCGCGTCCGTATTTGAATCTAACCGGATTTCCGTATCATAAAACCCATCTATCACCCAATCACTTTTCAAAACATCCATACGTATGTCCACTCGATCCCCATCGTTAATTTCCACTTTTTTGTCGCCGGGAATCATCAACGTATACTTTTCTATCTTGACATACTCTGCTATATCCTTTTCGTAATAGGTCATATCGAAGCCTATATACAGGGTGTCGCCGGATGTACGGGTTACCATGTTTTTTTCCTCTAAAAGTTTTTTTGCTTTTTCGATACTATCTGCCGATACGTTTGCCGTACCGTAGGCAGTGATGGCAGTCCCCTCATCTGCATAAATCGTTAATTCACTGGTGTTGTGTGCATCAATGACCACTTTTCGAATTGTCTCATCCAGCACAAATTCTTCAGTCGGTGTATTTAAAGCATAATGCTTTGCCAAAATCAAGCTGTTAACTTTAGAAACAACATCAAATTGCATCACACCATAAACTGCAACCGTAAAAATCAAAACCATGCTTACCGCAAAAATACTGAATATATCATATTTAACTTTCGCACTTTCCTCTTTTGACTTATAACAATACCATAGGATTTCTCCTCCTAATAGAAACAATATAACCGGCCATCCTTTTATGAGAATGTCAACAACAGGCTGCTTGTTAACCTGTGCAATAAGCATCACAATACCGGAGACAATCAATAATATTGCCATGGATAACGTACCTACTCGTCTTTTTGCCATCTCTCCAATTCCTCCTTCTCCTCATCTTTCTTCTTCATAAGCATTTTAATACCGCCCCCGATTAATATAAGCGCTACAATTGATGTCTGTGAATGCCGCTGCATCTGCCACGTCATAAGCGGAAAAACTATTCTCTGTAAAACGACTAAGAGCCCTGCCCCAATCAGCCCCCATCCTATCCATTTGTGTTTGATATTGAAAAAAGTCATTTTAAAATCTTCCTTATTAAAAACATCTTTATAGGAACCTTCGGCTTTCATAAAATGAAAAGCATCAAAAAAGCTGTAGAACCAGATGACCGGGATAATAAATAAAAACAAACTCATATGCAGCCATCCCATAAAAAAGATCATAAAGAAAAACAAGCTCATCAATATTAACCCTTTTTTCATCAGTCCGATAAACATATGTCCCGCACCCGGAACAATCGAAAGCACCATTGTAATCATTTTGCGGTCCGACGCGGTCGTTTTGCCGGGAATGACCGTACCGGGTACGTCCGTCTTGCCGGGAATACCCGGACCGGCTTCATTGTATGCTTGCTGAGCAGCCAATCTATCCCTTAACCTAAAAGCATCAAGGGCTGCTACAATCCAAAAAACGAACAAAATGATCATTAAAAACACCTGTATCGTGCCTTCTAGATACCAGAAAATGTTTAAAGAAAACATTCCTATCATACCGATAACCGCAGCAATGGAGACCATTAAATAAACTGCTGCCCGCTTTGCAAATCCCAAATATAGTTGACTTAATCCAGGAATAATTGACAATAAAACGACAACCCATGTCTTTTTCTTCACTTTAACTCCCCCTTATCATATTCTTCAAGCCGATCAATAAAATTCGATGTCTTGTTGACAACTTTTTCAGACCAATCGATAATCAAATTCTTTTGCATGTAATTGTTCTGTTTTGACGCCGTTTGTTCAACACGCGGTACCGCTTGAACCAAATGACCAAAAAATCCGCTTCCCGTTAAAACCAGTGTCACCAAAGCAGCTGCGACATAATAGGCAAATATCTCGTTCCATTTCGTATTCAATCGCTTTCTGGCACTTACAGGTTTGTGCCGCACCTTACCGACTGCATGCATGACACCCTCGGAAAAGTTCGGAGAAACCATTTTTTCCGCTGCGCTTATTTCTTCTTGCCCGATAAGTGACAGAAAATCCTCTAAGCAACGATCACATTGAGATAGATGCGATTCCATCATCTGAGCCTTTTCATCCGAAAGGAGTCCTTTTTTATAAGAGAGCCATTCTTTTTCACCATAATGCTTCAATGATTTTCCCTCCATTTCTCGCGAAATAAACGCCTTGCCCTGTAAAGTCTGGATTCTACGGTTTTTGAAGACATATTCTCCTCTAAGGCAATTTGTTGATAGCTTTTTCCTTCAAAATAGAATTTTACGATAACACTACCGTAAATTTCAGGCATATTATCACAAACTTTAAAAATCTGTTCCCGGTGTTCTCTTTTCAGCAGTATTTCTTCCGGTGTTTCGGACACTCTGTCCGGTGCGTTGCCAAAGCATTCGATGCTTTCTACCATCTCTTCACAGGAAGATTTGCTTTTCTTTCTTTTCCAATCGATCGCTTTGGTCGCAGCAATCTTTCCAATCCATGCCTTTAGATTTTTAAAACGATATTGCGGAAGGGAAAGATAAATTTGCATGAATACTTCTTGCGCTACATTTTCAACTTCATCATAGTCCTTTATAAAGTTAAGGATAATTGCAAAAACATAGGCTTTATATTTTTCAACCATTGCCCGGAATGCTTGCTCGTCACCAGCTAAGGCTTTTTTTGCCAATTTATCATCACAAACCATATCGCCCCCCCTTTGCGCTCCATTAATAAAGACGATACAAATTAAAAAAACACTGCAAGAAAAAAAATTTTTTTTCGAAAGTGAGGTGACAAGGCTATTGTTTTTCTTTCAAAACAATAATCTTGTCACCTTGTTTCCCTAAACACATATCCGGACAGGCACCATTGTATCATACATGGAATATAATGTTATGTAATCTATTTTTGATAACAGGAGGGAATAGGATGTTATATTATGTAGATGATACGGGTTATGGTTATGGCTATGGCTATCAATACCCCGGATATGATTATGACAACACTTTAAGCCAGTTCTACGGCGGTTATCCCGGATTCGGATTCGGGCGGGCTCCAGGCTTCGGCTTTGGGCGTTTTCCGGTCTTCGGCTTTGGACGTTCTCCCTTTTTCGGTTTTGGAAGACGTTTTCCGTTTTATTAATTTCGCCTGTACATCCCCTGGATTTTAGCCGCTATTTGGTCTATGGATAACGCACACCGGCACTAAAGATACCATTCTAATGAATAGGCAGCGTTTGTTAATCTACAGGCTAATGCTTTGGCATAGGGACATTGGTTGCTGTAGATTCAAACAACATTCTCACTAAACCGAATAAAACCTAAACCAAGAGATCCGATAAAATAGATTTATCGGATCTCTTGGTTCATACATAAGAACAAACCGCCTATTTTCTCCCATATCTATGCCTTCCCCCCGAGCATCCGGGACACTCATCTATATCCGACGCCTCACCGCAAACCTTGTAATTGCCGCCCTCTATCTTCAGTATTTTACCGTTCACAAGGCTTTCCGCAACCTTTTTTCTGGCGTCATTATATATTCTTTGAACAGTAGAACGGGCGACGCCCATCATTTCGGCACACTGCACCTGCTCCATCCCTTCAAGGTCCATCAATCTAATGGTCTCAAGCTCTTCCACCGTCATGAAAACAATATGCGTCTCATCTCTCGCACAGCCTATAGGCCCATAGGTCTGAAAATCCGGAAGCCGGCAAACTCTTCTCCATTTTTTTGGTCTTGGCATAATCTTTACCCTTCTTTCCATATATAGAATCGAGTATATATTTGGACAAAAGCACAGCATTCTCAACGCTCAGCCCTCAACCCTCAACTATTTTTCAACGTTGGCGCTTCCGTCCTTGGAATGCTATTTAACTAACACAACAGGTTCATTTATTTATATCATAACACTTTATAGTCTTTTATGAAAGAAAAAGTACACTTTGGAGGTGTATAAATTCTGGGTGAAGAAAATTATTCCAACAACTGATATTCCAAGGCTGAAAAACAGTTGAAGGTTGAGTGCTGAGGGTTGAGAATGTCCCACTGTACACGACATCTTGTCGCTGATTACTTTGCGTTCCTGCTTCGTTATATTCCGACTTCCGCCCTCTGACCTCAGGCCTCCGGTACATAAGGTCATTTCCATAATTTTTTTCACCTACACTAAATACACCCCACTTTGGGTATTTCGCATCCATTTAATCTTTACAACATAGTTTTAAATACTATAATATCTATTATTTATATTGCAACGCATGATATTGATCGATATTTAGAGATATTGGGAACTAAAGGGAGTTAATTTAAGTATATCGACTTCCATTTGGCAAAATACTGCTTTTTGAAGTTTGTAGTTTTTATTACTACATGATATTATATCATTATAGCTTATATAGTATTTAGTTCTACGTTATATAGTTTTTATATCAATTTAACGCAATGTGTTTATTGCGAAACGATAAAAACCTGCCAACATTTTGATTATAAGGAGGTGTCATTCATGAAAAGGCAAAAAGTATGGATTGCTTTCAAAATTTTTATGTCAGTATGTCTTATTGTAGATTACATGCTGATCAAAATGCTATTGAGCCGTTTACAGTCAGGTAAGATAACCATAAATTTGCTGCAATCCTCAAATGAAAATTTTATTGAGTACATGACTACCACCAATTTTTTGAATTACCTGGGCTGGGGCATACTCCTCTTAATTGCATGCATGTTTTTCAAAGAAATTAAATTGTTGTTTGTGAAAAGCTCCAACGTTTTGCAAAAAGCTCCTGACGGATGATCTGATCGGCACGCAGAAATTTTACTTTACATGTAAAGCATCATTCCCTACATATTGCAAAAGAGACCTGCGCCATCCAAACGGCCTGAGACAAAAGAGAATTCGGGGTTCGAAGATTTTTCTCCGAACCCCGAACCCATATCTACCGATATACGTCCTTATTCAATATGTCATACTCATCAAAGGATTTATAACTTGAAAAGACCAATGCGAGAATAACACTAAAATATTTTACAATAAATATTGCAATCATAATGGCAATTTGATATTTGATGGCCACTAAAGGGATTGAGCCCCCTAGAATCTGTCCGGTCATCATACCCGGCAATGCTACTAACCCTACAGTTGCCGTTGATGCTAAAGTCGGGGTAATTGAGGCCAAAACGGCTTGTTTGAAATAGGGCCCTAACGCTTGAAACCTACTGGCACCCAAGCTTAAAGAATAGAAATATTCCTTTTCATTTTGTTTTATATTGTTGTAAAAGCTGTTTAAGCCCACAATATTTCCATTTAAACAATTGCCTAAAATCATACCGCCGATGGTTATTAAGTACTTGGCATCAAAAATATTATCAATACGCGCTACAAAGAGATTAAAGTAGACGACCATTAAAAAATGGGGAATTATAATTGCTGAAAAAACCGGCAAAATAAACTTTTTTATCTTTAATTTACAAGAGTTGATGACGGAAAAACTGGCTGCAATCACCATGATAATGATATAAAAAATGTTTAAAACCGTATTATTAAATTCAAATAAATATTGAAGATATAGGCCTACAAAGCTTAATTGGATGATCATTCTAAGCATTGCATATATGATATACCGATTCATCTTTATTTTTAAAAAAAGATTCGATAGCAAAATAGGGATAAGCATGATCAATAGCATCAATATGGACAGAATCGAAATGTTTTCAGTCTGCATCCTAAGACCACCTCACAATTTTAAATACTGATGTTTCTTTCCAAATATCATCATGGGAAATGACTAAAACCGTTTTATCATTTTGCGTTATATAGTCAACAACTTTTTGTTTTAGCTCATGGTCAAGCGCTGACGTTACTTCATCCAAAAGCCAGACCTCCCGGTCCAAAAGAATAGCAGTAATCAATCCTAACCTTTGCCTCTCACCTCCGGACAGCTCTCCAATTTTTTTCTCCAAAATATTTTTATTTAAATGAAAATAGGTCAATAAATCTTCAATCCTTTTATGATTAAGGTCTTTGTTTTTATTGTGATGATACAGAAATATTTCCTTCATCAAACTAACAACCTTTTCATCTCTAAACTCAATATCCTGACTTACGTAAGAGATACTATTTCTGATCTCTCTGACAGTGTTTTTGTTGAGTTTTTTTCCTTTAAATTGAATGATTCCCTGATCCGGTTTTAAGAATCCCAATAATAATTTAAATAAGCTCGATTTACCGCTTCCGGAGGGCGCGCTCAAAAGGACTTTTTCACCTTTAAGAATGTTCAAATTAAAATTTTCAAAGATTTTTTTATCGTCAAAAGCTAGACTAATATTGCTAAATTCAACCATTGGATTCCTCCTCCTCAATAATTTCATGGAATAATTCAAGTGCCTTACGTTTTGCTTCTTCCAATATCGCGACCCCTTTTTCGGTCACCGTATAGTATTTTCTGATTTTACCCTCTACATTTTTTTCGGTTTTTCCCAGTAGCCCCTCCTGCTCCATTCGGTTTAGCAAAGGATACAGGGTACCGGGACTAATCTTGTATCCGTGCTCCTCCAATTCTTTTATCATCCAGACACCATAAACCGGCTCGATCTTTGCATGATGCAGAATATGAATCTGAACAAACCCTAGAAAAAGTTTCCTTGTAATCTTTTCATCCATATTATTTCCCCTTATATATCATATTTCGATATCATGTATCGATATCATATATTGATATCATTTTATAATAAAATGGCTTTGTTGTCAAATTAAATTACTCATATCATTAGGGTGTATAAATTCTGGCTGAAGAAAATTATTCCAACAACTGTTTAGCACCTGTTAACACAGCAGAGGGGGGCATCATCAACAAATCAAAATTTATATAGCATAAAAAAATGAATCAGAAGACCTCGTCTCCTCATTCATAAATATTTTTTCATGCAAATATGTGCTATCCCGGCTTCATCAAAAATTTTCCCATAGGGTTCAAATCTTAATTTTTCATAAAACTTTTTTGCAGTGAGCTGCGCATGCAGCCTGACTTCTTTTGCACCTAATTCATTGGCTTTTTCCAATATATTTTTCATGATCGCTTTGCCGTAGTTCTTTCCTCTGTAATCTTTTAAAACTGCTACTCTTCCTATCAAAAAATACTTTTCTTTCTCTACCAGCCTTCCCACAGCAATCGGTTTACCATTTTCATACATTACAATATGGTATGCCATATCATCAAACGCATCCATTTCAATTTCTATTGGGACATTTTGCTCCTTTACAAATACCTCTTCACGAATCTTCACTGCATCTATCAAATCTTCTTTCCCTTTTGACCATTTTACTTCCATCTCTTCCACCCTTCCGTTCCAAGCAATAAAGAAAATAATAAGCCATTATTTTTACGACATGTATCAAGCCCATTATAATGCGGACTTTGATTTTATTCAATGGTATCATATCAATATCAAAAGAACAATATGGGTGTATAGATTCTGCCTGAAGAAAAGTATTCCAATAACTGATATTCCAAGGCTAAAAAGTAGTTGAAGGCTGGGAGATACGCGCTGAGAATGTCGCCGGGCATTAAAATTTAAACATATTTGTGATATAATGGCGGTATACTAAAATATATTGCTTGACTTTCTATCCTAATTCATTTTATTGATTGAGGTGTTTATCATGTGCGGACGCTATACGCTTACATTGGATATTCAAACTATGTTACAGGTACTTTTAAACCGGTATGATATTGAGTTGTCTCTTCCCTTTGCCGAATACCGGCCCCGTTACAATATCGCTCCCGGTCAGCAGATCATGGCCGTGATTAATGACGGAAAGCAAAACCGGACAGGAACATTGCATTGGGGTTTGATCCCTTCCTGGGCCAAAGATCCCTCAGTGGGGTATAAAATGATTAACGCACGAGCTGAGACGGCGGCCGAAAAGCCCGCTTTCAAATCGTCTTTTCAAAGCCGCCGGTGCACCATCTTGGCAGATGGCTTCTATGAATGGAAGAAGGAAAAAGACAAAAAAGTACCTATGAGGGTAAAACTAAAACAAGACCGGCTGTTTGCATTGGCCGGACTGTGGGCAAGCTGGAAGTCGCCAAAGGGAGAAAGCATCTATTCCTGTACCATTATCACGACCACCCCCAACGACCTGCTGGAAGACCTGCACCATAGAATGCCTGTTATTCTGCCTGCTGAATCAGAGAAGATATGGCTTGATCCGTCAATAGAAGATACGGATCTGCTGAAATCTCTATTAACACCCTATCCCTCCCATGAGATGGAGGTATATGAAGTATCCCCCCGTGTGAATTCCTGGCAAAACGATACGCCCGATTGCATCCTCCCGGTTAAGCAGACATCTGAGGATACATCATAAAACGCAAAACTTTTGTGTTCCTGGCAGGACAAGTATTAGAAATAGCATTTGAACAAGCGGGTGAGAATGAAGCAATGTTCATTTGACATTGCTTCCATTTCTGATATTTATTGTTCTATCGCACATTCGGGCAACTGCATCGTTATGAGTGGCTATTATGATTGTAATACCGTTCTTGTTTAATTTTTTTAATATATCTAATACTTCGTATTTATTATCATCATCTAAAGAACATGTTGGTTCATCTGCCAGAATAACATTTGGCTTTGAAACAACTGCTCGAGCAATTGCTACTCTTTGGCATTCTCCGCTCGAAAGCATGTGAGGATACATTTCAAGTTTACTCGAAATACCTAATGAGTCAGCAACGGCTACTACTTTTTCTCGTATTTCTTTTTTTTCTATATTTTTATATTTTAAGGGTAATGCGATGTTGTATAAAATATTTCTATGCTTAATTAAAGCAAAATGCTGGAGAATAAACCCAACATGGTCACTTCTGAATTTTGCCATTTCTGATTCGTTGCCTTCTACCGGTACATTGTTGAACAAATATTCTCCGCTGCTTTGCTTCAATATACCCCCTGCAATATTTAATAGGGTTGTTTTACCTGAACCGCTCGGTCCCATAATGGCAACTATTTCACGCTTATCTATCTTTAAGCTGATATGATCAAGTGCTTTTATTTGGGAATTTTTATACTTAAAGCTTTTACTAATATTAATAAATTCAATCATTTGTATCCTCCTTTGTCAATCTTCTTTTTGGATTGAAGCATACACATTACTTTTGTTGAAATAAATATTTAATACTGCGCATATGCCAAGCATTATACTTGCTGATAATACCATTGTTTGTTCCATTGCCTGTTCAAGTACCCTGCGCTCGGATAAATAGATAAGATCTTGTCCAAGTAAAATACGATTGATAAAGGTAGCCAATACGAACGATAACATGAATTGCATAAATATTTCAAAATATATTTTTAACTTTAGCCTGCGAAAGCTGCAACCGCAGATTAAGTGAATGGCATAAACCTTTTTATTTCTATTGTAATTCCATAAATAGATGTAAATAAAAATACCGGATAATAATAAAAACACAAGAATAGATGCAATCAAAAACACACCTTTGCTTGAATGCATTGTGTTTGAAATATTTTTTATATAAGGATAAATGTATGCTTCATTTACGACGTATTTTAAGCCTAACCTATTGTTAATTTCACTTACTCTATTTTTATAATCATAATAATCGTCACCATCGTTTACTTTTATATATCCCCAGTTCTTTAATGAATATAATATGAGTTGAAAGCTTGCATCCTCCTTGTCTACCGGCGCAAAATTCACATCCAATGAAGGGATTATGATGTATTTATCTAAGAAATAGATGCGGTTATCGATCGTTACTGCGGTATCTTTTTTAAAAAAGCCCATAACCTTTACGGATATATCTTTCGTTAAATAACTAAATTTTATTGTATCACCTATATCAATGAGCCCTAAATATTCATAACCTAATATAGCTGGAACTGGTTTGTTATCAAATATAAAGTCATTAGGTTCAAATCCTTTGCCATTAAACAATTTATTTTCTAAATCAAAAACATCATAAGCGTTTTTGCCTATCTGTATCGATAGCAAAGAAATGTGATCTTTTTCTCCAAAATAAGGCTTCCCGTAATCAGTCCGAAATTCATCTTTATAACTAAAATGATCCCTTATGAGTAATGATTGGTCATCAAATTCTAAATAATTAAACTCTTTATTGAGAGTGTTACAAAACACCTTCATTCGCTCCAATGCATTTTCTTCTACAAAAAATTCCGATAGTGTTTTTTGATTGTTTCTATCGTAAACATCTGTTACTCTTAAATACATTGATTCAATATTTTCACTATCAAAATCTATTATTTTATGTGTTGCTTTATTATAATTTTTATTCGAAAACATAAATAATGTTGTGGCGATTGTCAATACACAAAAGCATATTACTATATATGTATAATTGATATTTCGATATTTCATATATTTATTTCACCCCGTTTTTATAAAATAAATGATTGGATATAAGCATATACAAATATATGATCAAACCAAGCGTTATTAGGATACTAAGCGAAGCTATAATCAAAGGCATAAAACAAAGCCCTAAAGGAATACTTTCTAAAAAAGCGTAGTAAATAATAGTGTACAGAGTACTTACAAAAGCAATATTGATTGTCATTAAAAAAATAATGTCTTTAAACAAATCAAAGAAAATTCTTTTAAAACTTATGCCTATTATTCTTTTCGCCTTCATTTCCTCATCATAGTAACGTAAGGTGAACATTGAAAGTGTAACCATAAGCATACTAATAAAAATAATGACCAAAATATTTAATATATGTATATCAGCGTCGTTATATATATATCTTTCTATGAAATTATTATTATTTTCTCTTACTATATCAACATCAAATTCTTTTTTGATGTGATTAATAGCAGTTACAATACGCTGACTGTTTGAGCTATCTATAATATATTTATGGAATTTACTATTAACTGAATCTAAATTGACAAAAGCAGTATTATCAAGCATATTGCTAATATTTGAGGTAATGGAGCCAATGACTTCGTAATCGTTATGATTAAATCTAAAATATTTTTTACCATTATTACCTTCAATACAATAATCTGAATTTAGAACATTTTTACCTACTACGGCTTTGAACTCTTTTCTGAAAAAATCATCTTTTTTAAAAAATGTTCCTTTTATCAATAAATCTATCTTGCTATCTAAATGATGATTTCCACAAATTCCCCATACTCGCAAATCAGGGTCATAATAAAGTTCCGATAAAACAGTTATATTAGGGTAACTGTTAACTAACTCTCTTAGCGTTGGCAAATCGTCATCTTTGAAAAGAACCGTGACAGACTTGTCCGAAATCAATGAATTTGATGTAATTATTTGCAAATCGATAAAATCAATGTAGCTAATATATGAAATTATTAATACATGCAATAATATAATTATTGTAGAAAACCCCAAAACAAGTTTTTTTGTCATACTTCCCCACTTCCTACCAGAACCCACCTGCAAACCACTACTATTGGCATAAACTCGCATGCTTGAATAGTGATATATGTATGTTCCATCAGCTTTGGGGACATTCCTTGACGAAGCAGAGGTGTGTCCCCTTACCTTAATCCAAGCTTACAGGATCTTAGGCTTTGAATACCAGTTGTTGGCATAATTTTCTTCAACCAAAATTTATACACCTGCTTTTGAGCCGTCTTTAACAACCGGGGCCGTTTTTAAAAATGACAATTTGGTTTCAGAAATAATAATAGCCGCAAAGATCACGAAACAGCCTATAAGCATTTTGTATGTTAACTGTTCTTTCAATAAGGTTATCGAAAACAACGTACCGAATACGGATTCGGTGGATAACAAAATGGCTGTTTTGGTAGCCGTCGTGTGCTTTTGTGCCGTATTTTGAATTAAAAAAGCGATAAATGTACTGAAAATACCCAGATAACCAACTGCCAGCATCCCCTTTACTCCCCATATCTTCGGCTGTTGCTCGAAGAAAACGGCGCAAATGCCTGACAGGACAGCTGCTGTTATCATCTGCACAATGGTCAGAGAGATCGGGTCCATCTCCTTTGCAAAATAGCCTACGGATACAATATGACATGCAAAAAAGACCGCACAAACCAGTGTCAATGCATCGCCGATGTTTATCGCAAAACCGGCCTCTACTGTCAGAAAACCAATGCCCAAAAAGCATAAAACCGCTGCTCCAACCGCATAATTGTCCGGTTTTTTTCTACTGACCATCCAATACAGGAAAGGAACAATGACAACATTCACAGCTGTTAAAAAAGCATTTTTCGACGGCGTTGTATATTGAAGTCCAATCGTCTGCATTGCAAATCCGCCAAATAAAAAGATTCCGATGATAATACCCGAACGTATTACACTTTTATTCATTTTTTTCAACTTTCGAATAAATACAATGCAGAGTATCAATGAAGCGATTGTAAAACGAAAAGTCATCATATAAAAAGGTGAAATATCTGCATCCAGTGCGAACTTTGTCGCAATAAATCCGGACCCCCAGATAATGGCTACCAATAATAATGCAACATCGGCTAAAATACTTTTTTGATTATGACGCATGTTTCTTCCCCCGTACGATAATATTCAAAAACCGGCATTGCACAATTCGGTCCAGGATTTGAACTATCAACCATGCCGATCGTTCTCCGGTCATATTCCACTATTATACTCTTTCAAAAGAGATTTCGCAATAACATGTTCGGAACATTTTTTCTTTCCACTCCGTCTATTACATAAAGTATATTGGAGGTGGCACCGGATGGAAAAAAAGATTGTTTTATGCATTACTCTCTTACTTGTTATTTTAGTCCCTTATACCTGGAGCATTTCATCAAAAAGCCTGAATACTCAAACACCAATAAAAAATCTGTCTGCTCAAGGCATTGGAAAGCATTCCGATCAATTAAGCTACCTGGAAATCCCAATAAAAGATACATCTATTCAAAACCATCCCTATATTCATATCAGAGAATTATTTGAAAAGTTAAACTTCACAGTGGAATGGATCATGGAAGAAGATGCTGTCCTGATTTATAAAGCAGAAAATTTCATCAAGCTTCACCTTGACGACAACTACTTTATATTTAACGGCGAATTGATTAAACACAAAATCAATCCGGTTCTTTATAACGGCAAATTTTATGTAAGCACTGATTTTTTGAGCAAAGTTTTTAGTCATTTTGAATATGATCATTCTGGAGACCTGCTGGTATTCAAGCGTTCGGAAATATTAAGACCGCTCCATAAACTCCCATCTGTAGAAAATAAGGAAAAGCTGGAGAAGCTGCTAAGCTATTCGAAGCAAGGATATCATCCTATATCCAAAAAAGACTTAGCTCCTATCCATGCATTGGAATCCGCGAAAACTGCTTCGGATGATTCGAATTACTCTGGGACAAATGTTCAGGTAAGAGGTGTTGATGAAGCCGATATGGTAAAAACCGACGGCACTTATCTTTATACCCTCAATCGTCATACATTGTATATCGTTAAAAGCAATGAGGATGATTTCCGAGTTGTCAGCGCTCTCAAATACGATAACTACAGGCCTATAGAATTTTATATTAAAAATAATAAATTAATCACCATTGGATACTGCCATGACATCATTATTCGGAAAACCGATGATCATATATCCCATAAAATTTCTTCCCGCCACTCAAATGCACTCAAAATACAGATATATGATATCAACGATAAAAGCAATCCTTCATTGGTCAGAAATATTGAACTTGACGGCCGCTATCTTTCGTCAAGAATGATAGACAACCATTTTTACCTGGCAGCTCATAAAGGTATTTACCATGATGAAGGAAATCTCAGACCGTACTATAAAGATTCCGCCGCCGGCAGCGAAACAGTATATATCGATTATGGAAATATTAAGTACTTTCCTGAAAGCATACATAATCATTATCTTATGACCTTGGGATTTGATGTAAACGATCTTGATTCATCCAAAATTGATGTAAACGCTTACCTGGGAAGCGGAAATAACATGTATGTTTCCAAGGAAAATATGTATATCACCCAAGACAAATACAAGTACAATATATATCGCCCCAATGAAGCAACCGACCACACTGCTGCCTCAAGCATCTTCAAATTTGGCTTAACAAACGGGAAAGTGCTCTACACTGCTAAGGGTGAAGTGCCCGGTACGATATTAAATCAATTTTCTATGGATGAACATGAAAGGAATTTCCGAATAGCAACTACAAAAGAGGACCCAAAGCGAGACAGTGAATCCAGGTCTGTAAGCAATGTATATATTTTAGATGAAAACCTTAAGTTATTAGGTGAAACAAAGGACTTGGCTCCCGGCGAAAGAATATATTCGGTCAGATTTATGGGGGATAAGGTCTATGCAGTAACCTTCAGACAGGTAGATCCCTTCTATGTAATTGATTTAAAAACACCTAGCAGCCCTAAGGTCTTAGGCTATTTGAAAATACCGGGCTACAGCAGCTATCTACATCCATATGATGAAAATCATATAATAGGAATAGGTATGGATACCATAGAACATAAAGGAAGGGTCGTCACCGGCGGTGTAAAAATATCGATGTTTGATGTGACAGATTATAGCAGCCCTGTTGAACTGGATAAAGTAATCATCGGCGGAAGAGGCTCATACACGGATGTTGCCAATAACCACAAGGCCCTATTATTCGCCAAGGATAAAAACATTCTTGCTTTTCCTATTTATGCTTCAAACCGTTATAAAAACACATATGCCTATACGTTTGAAACCCAAGCGGCCTTTGTATTCAGCATAAATGAAGATTATAAGTTCAACCTCCGGGGAGATATATCTCATTTAGAAGATGCGAATAACAATCGCAGCCATGTGAACAGAATCCTGTTTATAGATGATCATTTATATACGATATCTGACAATAAAATAAGAATCTCAGATTTTGATACCTTAGAAAATATCAAAGATTTATCGTTGGAAGAAACCCGCTAAAATTAACAGGTCCCAACCGGGGAGCAGAAATCTGTTCCTCGCTTATTATTGCTGCAAATGGAAAGAATGAATATAATGATTCTCTCCCTTCCTTCCTATTCATTCATATGTAATAATATAATTAGCCGGCGAGTTCATCGTAAAGGAGATGATAATAGTGATTGCAGTAAATAGGTGGTTAAACACTTAAAAGCCTATGAGGGAAGGCCTTCCGGCCTTCCCTTACACATTTTCAAAAGGATTGACATTCAAAATAGACTGCTATATAATGGAATCATGCAAGTGTTTTACAAAATATGTTCAGGTGAAAGGATGTGTATAAAATGGCAATGGTGAAAAACATTTTGAACGAGGTAATGGCTCTATAACTGAATAACGGACCGGAAGGTTGTCGATTGATTTGACCCGGACCTGTAAATTAGGTCTTTTTTGTGATGCTTTTGATCTTCCGATCAGTCTTTAGCAATAACCGTCACCTGAATAACAGACAGATTACTGAAATGTATAGGTAAACACGATAGGTTATCGTGTTTTTTTGATGTGATTTTTTTAAGTCCCGTGGATGGTTATCTTCCGCGGGATTTTTATGTCCGCTTTTAAAATATGCCCTAATGATGAAGGAGGTGTTTTCGATGAAACCTTTGACAAAGCAGTTAACCCTATTCATTCAAAAGCAAGGAGGTTTTCATCATTGGTTTATAAAAATGGAGAGGCTGTTCTGCCGCCGGAATTATTGAAAAAACTGCAAGAATATATTGAGGGGGACCTGCTCTACATCCCCAAAAAAAATAAAACAAGAGCCGCTTGGGGCGCAAAAAACGGCACCAGAACCATCATTCAAAAACGCAACAGCGAGATTTATGAACAATACAAAAACGGTTGTACCGTCGAAGAATTGATAGCATGTTACCATCTTTCCGAGGATAGTATTCGCAAGATTATTCGTACGTTACGTAAAGATAGCACACTTTAAATTTAAAAATATATTTGGATCAAATAACGATAGCTCTGCGTTTGTTGTGCAAATATGGATTCGATTTTAAAGTTGGGCATCTATAGATAATAAACAGTAAAATTGGAAATATAATCGTACTCCGGCAACGGGTATGCCGAATCTAAGAGCTTGTATCGCTTGCTTCGGGGCAGGAATGGCCTTAGCCAAGCTTCCAGAGATCTTCTGCATACTTGATTTTACTCTAAATGTGATATATAGGATGTGAGGCGCCCCTTTATTTAGAGGATGGCAAGACGCCACCCTCTAAAATGCCTTCTTTTCTTTCTAACTTTTTATACACTTAGGATTTCTTAATCACAGGTACATAGATGTCCATTGTTGTATCTGGTCTATAATGGCAACGCTCATCGTAGAACTCAAAGTCAATCTTGCTCTCATCATAAACAAACTCACTGTCAGCAAACCATTCTTCAAAAATGTATTTCCATGTCGACTTTACGATATCCGAAAGTGAATTATTTGTATATTGTCCTGCTTTAGTAAGATCAATAGGTGGAGTCGTGAAAATTGCATATTCCGCTTCCGGTATTTCAACGGTAATCATATCCGGTGTTACCTTTGAAAAATCATCGACGATAACGCCAAGGAGATATGTTACATCACCATTATCAGATGAAGGTATACAAACACCGACCTCACCATGTTTAGGCGGATTTAACTGTTTATACATCTTACTCTCCAAATTCTCTCCGGTGTAGCTATCCCAATAAGCTGCAATGTCTTTCATGTAACCATTTCTTATATTCGTTTTTATACCATACCCTGCAACCTTAAAGGCAGGCTTTTTCATAATAACAGGATTCATTATATAACCTCCAATATTTGTTATAATTTCCCCTTCATAGCAATCAACCATTTTTGCTATATAAATGGTTGGGCTATAACCAAATTCTTTACGAAACGCTTTTGAAAAGCCGCTTGAAGTCTTAAATCCATAATCAAGAGCAATATCAATTATTTTTCTGTCACAAAGTAACTCTGAACGAGCCAGAGAAAGTCTCCTTTTACGAACATAATCCATCAAAGACACACCTTGACAAAATGTAAACACCCTAGATAAGTGAAAGGCAGAGTATCCTACATGCCTTGAAACTTTTTCTGCGGTCAATTCTTCCTTAATATGCGTTTCAATAAAGTCAATGCAGTGACTTATGGCTTCTCTATAATTCAATAAATCACCTTACCTTTCTCCGTACGGTGATTACATTATAGCAATCATTTCGAGGTTTTGCTGTTCCTGTTTTGCTAAAGTTAATAGAAAAAGGGGTCAGGGTTGAAAAGTTGAACTATCCTAGTAATGGATTCAGCTTTTCAGCCCTAGCCCTTATCCAATTTTTTCATATAATATTCCGCCAAATCCGGATAATCTTTCAACGCTTCTTCCCCTGTTCGACTAAGGCGGTAGAGACCCTTCTGCACCCTTTCGAACCATCCGTAAAAGTTTTTGTAAAGGATGGACGTCGTCTTGTCTCCTGTTCCGAGCGCTCTGAGCTGCTTAGGAGAAGATGCGCCGAGTTCTTTAAGACAACAGGCAATATGAATGGCTTTCTCTCTATAGGCGGTTATCAGTTTTTTCCCGGAGCTTCCTCCAACATTATAATCGCCATGGCGTTCATTGATTTCTTGAATCATACGTTTTCTCTTTTTTTGATTGATTTGCTTACTCTTTGCCGTATCAAAAGGCAACGGGTGAAACTTGATTTCTGCCTTTGGCGCTTTCCCCGTAAAGGAAACCAGAATCAATCCGAGCCCAAGTCGTCTTAACAAATAGCATTTATCCTTCCATTCTCTTGAAAACAGTTTTTTTCCGGGCTTCGGAATAGCTACATAGACTAAATCCGCCGCACGCTGACGTTTAGTCGCTTGAATCAGCAGCTTTATATTCAAATGCCGTTTTAATTCAACCACGATCAGGTCATCACCTTTAACGGCAGTCACATCACAATCATTTACTTCGCTGTTTACCGTATACCCCAGCTTGGTGAAACATTCATAAACCGGTTGGTACAGATCGGTTTCAGCAATTTTCTTAACATCATTTTCAGACATTTTTCCCTCCAAAATACCGTATGAACGTTTAAAAGACTGACCGGCATCCGTCTTTACAGTCTCTTATCAAAATCATCATTTCCTTAACATAAGTAAATTCGCCAATATATCCGAAAATCCTCTTTTTTTATTCTAACTCCTTCTTTTATGTTATGAAGGATTTGATAAACAATGTTAGAAAAAAGAAACTTGTATCTTTCACCCCCAGTAGTATATAATCTATGGTAATGCAAACATTTTTTATACCGCAGGCAGTATTTTCAAAGGCTAAAAAGCAGTTGAGGGCTGAAAGATGAGGATTGAGAAGGAGACATGGCATGAAAAATGATAATACACTACTGCACCAACGCCCCTGGGTTAAATCTTTTATAAGGTAGGGCATAAACATCATCCTAGGATTATGCATTATATTGATCTTAGGATGCGGTACGCTCTATCTTTTTCAAGATAAGTTGATTTTTATGCAGAGAGAAATTTCCGAAGAGACACTAAACCATATCAGAAGTACCGGTACAAACGTTAAGGAAATAAACTTAAAAATGCAAGACGGTACAAACCTCCACGGATGGTTTGTAAAAAACAGTAATCCGCAAAAGTCTAAATTACTTATATACTTTGGCGCAAACGCGGAAGAAGTTTCCTATTTATGTGATGAGATGAAAAGATACAAGGATTGGTCCGTGGTTTTATTGAACTATAGGGGCTATGGATTAAGCGAAGGAAATCCCAGTGAAGAACATTTATACAGTGATGCCCTTGAAATATACGATTATTTTTCAGTTCAAAGCAATGTTGACCGGTCCAATATAGTCGTAATGGGAAGAAGCCTTGGCACCGGCGTTGCCACATATTTGGCTGAGAATAGGAACGTAAAAGGCCTCATACTTATTACACCTTATGACAACCTACAAAGCCTTATACAAAAAAAGGCTCCCATGTTGCCGCTCGGATTTATGCTGAAATATCGGTTTGATTCCCTCGCAAGAGCGCCGTTGCTCCAAGTGCCTTTACACATTATTACGGCATCGGAGGACAAAATCATACCTCCCTGGCACTCAGAACAGCTTGCAGCCGCGTGGGGCGGTAAAGCATTCATCCATGAGATACAAGGGGAAGATCATAATTCTCTAAGGAAAAACGATGAGTATTGGGATATAATCAAAAATTCTTTAGAAAACATTAGTAAAAGATAGAAGGGCAAGGTTTCAACCCTGCCCTTCTATCCTTTAACCATCCTGTGTCTGCTTTCACTAAACCTTATTCACTCATTCAATAATCCACAGTCTATAGCTTCAAATTGGACATTTCCAGATAAAACCTCCGTATGCTTTATCCCATTTTTCCAAGTAATTAGAATCTCATTTCCTAAATCATCACTAAAACGATAATCTCCTTCAATCCCTGCACAACAGAAACACAAATGTTGATATTCCTCCGTGCTATTGCCTACATAACTTCCTAGTCTTCTATCATCACCCAAGTTTAGAGCAATACAACCGCCACTACGAATGAAAACCGGAATACGTTCTCCTCCGCAAACGATTAAATACTTTCTATTTCCTTCCAGCACTTCCCCAGTCCAGATATTCATCCACTCTCCGGCCGGTAAATATACTCCTCTTTCTGTTTGACCTTCATGAAGGATTGGTGCAATGAGAAGGTCACCTAACATAAAACTATCTTCTATATTATATACATTCGCATCTTCGGGATAATCAAAAATAAGATGTCTCATCATCGGAATACCTGTTTCACTCGCTTTTTTTGCCTGGTCATATAAATATGGAAGCAAATTGGTTCTTAGGTTATAATGGTATCGCAGCCTGTCCAATAGCTCATCGTCTTGATAATAAAACGCAATATTCCAAGGACTTCTATCGTTTTCCGCATCCTTTATTCCGGGTAGTATCTTAGCAAACTGACCGCCTGCCGGTTCAGAATGCCATTGCATAATAGGTGTAAAAACTGCTGCCTGCGTAGCTCTTTCGTACAACTCAACGGTCGGAAGCGAACCGGCAAATCCGCCAATGTCAAATCCCCAAAAAGGAACGCCACTGGCCCCTATACTAATACCGGCCACTAAAACATGACGGAATTCTTCCCAGGTTGATTGCTGGTCTCCTGCCCATTGTATCGGAAAATTTTGCTGCCCTTTATAACCGGCTCTACTAAAAAGCACCCTGTCTTTTCCGATAAAGTTATGATAAGCTTCTACATAACTTGATACAAAGGCATTTCTCATTTCAATACCTGTTAACCCATTATGTACTTTAACCTCATCACTATAGATAAACTCTCCGCCGTCTGTTTTAAATCCGTCCACGCCCATATCTAATAAATACTGTCTTTTAGAAAACCACCAATCAACTGTTTCCTTATTTGTAAAATCCGGAAGCATAGCACCCCCGAACCAACGCCCTTCCGGAATCGTATAAGGAGTTCCGTCCGGATTCAGTACGCATAAATGATGTGCTTTTGCATACGCCCAATCCTCTGCCAAAACCTTATGGTATTCTTCTTCATGCATTTTTTTCAGAACCGGAATCTGCCACAATATTAACCTTATACCCTTTTCGTGTAATTGAGCAACCATTTCTTTAGGAGCGGGCCATTCTCCATTTGCATTCCATTGATAAAAAGTAGCTTCATCACTCCAAGCTTCGATAACAATAACATTCGCAGGAAAGTTATGTTTTTCCATCAAACTGATCTGTTCTTCCACCTGTTCCTGTGTATGCCAGCGATTGGCAGATATCCATGCTCCAAAGCTCCATTTGGGTATCATAAAAGGCTTTCCGGTTACGGTTACATATTCTTGAATAATTTCTTTCGGTTTTCCAACAAAAAAATAAATCTCCGGCCATTTTCCTAAGCTATCTTTTTGTATTGTGATTTTTATTGTGTCACCAAATTCAAATTGACTTATTACCCACGAATCTACATATACGCCTAATCCCGTATTGGTAAAGAAAAACGGAACAGGGCAATAACTTATTTCACCTTGATTACAAAATTGTTCATATACTTCCGCATTAACGGTTAAGCCTTTCTGATTCACGCGATTGAATCTTTCACCCATGCCATAAACGGCCTCATAGGTTATGGCAATAGTAATTATACAAGTTTCCCTATCCTTATCTATTGAAACACATTGCAAACCCTTAGCATTTAGATGAATATCGGATATTTTATTTAAATCATACCTATATGTTTGCATATAACATCTCCTTAGATCAATGAAGTTACAATAGCTTGTAACTTCATTGATGCTTTCTTAGTCTATCCTTTCTTTTAAGTTTAATTTCTGCCTTTAAGTCTTATGATACCTATTCTCCTTTTTGGTAACGTTCAAAGGCATCAGTACGAATTTGAATCATACGTTCCAATCCCATTGCCTTTAATTGATTTACATAGGCATCCCAACCTTCGGCAATACCACCTTCGGTAATCCAGGCCGCTCTGGTCACGTCAATATATTTGCCGATATCTGTCCCTAATGTTGATAATTCTTCTATTTCTTCCAAAGTAAAAAAAACATTTGGGTATGGCTTCGTAATATGATCTTCACCCAGTTTGCTAAGTTCTAGCTTTAAACCGTCTCCGCTTTCGGGAGATAGAATGATCTTTTCTTGGAATCCGGAGCTTACATATTTGGGTCCGAAATCTCTTAAACTCTGATCCCAATACCAAGCATCCGCACTCGTTCCCTCCGGTGGACTATTCAAAGTATATGTACCGTCGCTATTTTTTGAAATGACAGTTCCGATAGCTCCCCAGAAATTCTGGATACTTGCTTCACCTGTATAAAATTGATCTAACCAACGCGCTGCTACTTCCGGATATTTACAATTCGTAGTAATCAGAGCCTCATTACGCGCAATGCTTGCAATACCACTTGGATCTCCGCCGGCATATCGCTTGCCATCCGGTCCGGCAATAGGTGCAAGGGCAATATATTCATCTTTCCATTGTCCGTATACGGCATCGGGAATCCAATTATATGAAAAACCAACTCTAGAAATATTAGGATCTTGATTCTTACCAACAGCCATCGTATCATCTTGCGTGAAAGCCTCTTGATCTATAATGCCTTCCGAATATAGCTTATGCAGCCATTCAAGCCCTTTTTTATATTGATCACTTGTTGGATAAAATGTTAACGAGTTATCATCATTCACAAGCATTAGCGTCTCATATAAATCAGTAATTCCAAAAGGATTCAATAAGTCCATCGAAAGTCCTTTCGTTCCCGTAATAGGAATTTCATCGTTAGGGTTTCCGTTTCCATTGGCGTCTTGCTCTTTAAATGCCTTTAATACAGTATATAATTCCTCAAGCGTCGTCGGTTCTTCCAGACCTAGCCTATCTAACCAGGCCTTATTAATAATTGGCTGATTACAGGTAACCGGACGTTTCGGTAAATTTTTTCCCATAGAATACATTTTTCCATTTAAAAACGTAACGGTTTTTTTCAATTCGGGCATAGCCTCTAATGCTTTTTGATAGTTCGGCATATATGGATCGATCAAATCATCTAGTGGTAAGAACATTTCCATATTATTAACAATATCCGCATCTTGAAATGTTCGGCTGCCCATAATGATATCCGGTAATTCCCCACCGGCCAATAAAATCCCTTTTTGTTCACCCCAGTCACTCAGCGACTGTACCTGCCACTCAATCTTTATATTTGTATTGGCTTCCAAATCCTTAAGAAATTGATTTTGAACAAAACTATCACCCATACTTCCCCACCTGGTAGTCAATACTGTCAAAGTAACAGGTTCATTTACGACAGGTAACCCTTCCTTATTGAAATAATCACTTTCTGTTATATTGGCTTCTTGCTTTCCGTCTGTTCCTTCTTCAGTCTTACCGGTACATCCGGCAAGACAGGAAAGTATAAGTACCGATATAAGTAACAGATTCACCACTTTTTTTGTAAATGCGTTTCTTGCTTTTGCATTGCCCCTCAGCATAATCACCATTCCTTTCAAAATTAAATTGCCTTACCCTTTTACTGCTCCAATCATTACACCTTTATTAAAATATTTTTGAATAAACGGATAAACACACATAATCGGCAGTATAGATACCACAATCACCGAATACCTCATTAGATTTGCCAGTCGTAATGCAACCTGTGCGGCTTCTCCGCTTCCAAGCGCAGTCTGCATATTATTAGTGATTAAAATATTTCTCAAGACCAATTGCAGCGGATGCAGTTCACTATTCTTTAAATAAATCAGAGCATTAAAATATGAATTCCACATACCAACTGCAATCCATAAACCCAATACCGAGATGATTGCTTTTGATAGCGGCAGTACAATCTGTATAAAATACCTTATGTTGCCACATCCGTCGATTCGGGCCTGATCCCATAAATCCGAAGGAATAACATTTTGAAAAAATGTCCTCGCTACAATAATATTGTAAACAGATACGGAGAATGGAAGCACCATAACCAGAAAAGTATTATACAACCCAAATTGTTTTACAGTTAGAAAGGTTGGTATAAGACCACCATTAAAAAACATCGTGAACACAAATAATAACATCAAAAATTTTCGACCGACAAGATCTTTTCTAGACAAAGCATAGGCTGCCGTAAGATTAACAAACAGACCAATTACCGTTCCCGTCACTGTATACATAATCGTATTCCTATAGCCAATCCATACGTCTTTATGCTTCAATAATTCATTATAGCCATCTAAAGTAAACCCTTTAGGCCACAACCATACCTGACCGCTTGCTACTGCCGCAGAATCACTAAAAGATGCAATAACTACAAAATAAATCGGATATAAAATGATGACTAATACAACAGCCGATAGAGAATATAACACTAGATTAAACGGCGATATTTCTTTAACTTTATTTGAATCTTTCATTACGTCCCACCCCTCATTTACCATAGGCTATTTCCGGATATTTTTTTACTAAACTTATGCACGGATAACAAAAGTATAAAGTTAATAATAGTGCTAAATAGATTGATTGCCGAAGAATAACTGAATTGAGCACTTAGCAGACCCACCTTATAAACATATGTAGAGATAACTTCACTATTTAATAAATTTAAGTCATTTTGCATTAAGTACACTTTTTCAAAACCAAGAGCCATAAGCCCTCCACACTTTAGAATTAATAGCGTCATGGCTGTCGGCACTAACATAGGTATATCAACATAATAAATTTTTTGTAATTGCGTTGCCCCATCAATATTTGCCGCTTCATAAAG
>JAKSBV010000291.1 GCA_022360955.1 Bacillota bacterium | reverse complement strand
TCAACCAGCTCGAAACAGCCATTAAGTTGGTTTATGCAAGTATTTTTACTGAATCAGCCCTGTCATACTTTGATGCAGTGAATTACAAGATTGAAGAAGAAAAAATGGCTGTGATTATTCAGGAAGTAGTAGGGCATCAATACAACGGACGCTATTATCCTTCCATTAGTGGGGTGGCACAATCGTTTAATTATTATCCGGTTGCCTATATGGAACCGGAAGATGGCTTTGCCGTTGCAGCAGTTGGCCTGGGAATGTATGTGGTTGGAGGTGAAAATTCATATCGCTTCTGTCCAAAGTATCCGAATATAAATCCAACCAATGTAAAAGATCAGGTTCGTGATTCGCAAAAAGATTTTTATGCCATGGATATGCAGCATGACGAAATTGACCTGGTTAATGGTGGCGAGAATGCTGCAATAGTGAAATATAAAATTAAGGATGCCGGGGACGATGGAGTACTTCAGCATTGTGCTTCGGTTTATGATCGTGAAAACGACGATCTTGTGCCTGGAGTGGATATTGACGGCCCCCTGGTTATTGATTTTGCCAATATTCTAAAATACAATTACATTCCTCTTTCTGAAACAATTAATTTCCTTTTACGGTTATTCCGTGAAGCCATGGGATCACCTGTTGAGATGGAATTTGCAGTTGATATGGAGAATGGTGAATACGAACTGCCAACTTTTTATTTGCTGCAAATTAAGCCTTTGATCCGCCGGGAAGAGCAGGTACAGGTTGAACTTGGGAATATTCATGATGAAAATGTTTTCCTTTATGCCAAGCGGGGCATGGGCAACGGCTTGATTGATACTGTTAAAGATGTGGTTTATGTAGATCCGGAAAAGTTTGATAAGCTTAAAACCCGTGAGATTGCCCGTGAAATTAATGAGATAAATAAAAAGTTTGATACAGAGGGTAGGGAGTATATTTTGGTTGGTCCCGGTCGATGGGGTACGCGAGACCAGTTTACAGGTATTCCGGTTACATGGGCGAAAATATCATGTGCACGGGTCATTGTGGAAATGGGCTTGCCCGACTTCCCGCTGGATGGTTCATTAGGTTCGCATTTCTTCCATAATGTAACATCAATGAATGTGGGTTATTTTTCGGTGCCCCATAATTCACGCGATGCTCGCATTGATATGAAGGTTCTTAAAGAGCAGGAGTTAATTGAAGCTAAGAACTTCGTAAAACACGTTCGGTTTAAGGAAAACCTTTCGGTATTGATGGATGGCCGAAAGCGGGAAGCTTTGATAAGGTATTGAGAAAATCAAAGAATAAAAAAATAGGATTTCATGCTGGGTGTCAGAGTAAAATCCTATTTCTATTTTGTGCAGAAAAAGCTGTAGTTACTTTATTTTTTCCAACTTCAAACGTATAGTGGTCAATTATAAAATCTGCTTTTTTGAAGATATTACTTCATTTTTTACTCGCATTTGATTGAAAAAGAATGTTTCTCGTAAATTTCCAACGTTTGATTTTTCTCCAACCAAGTTGAAAATGATATTTGTATTGTTCTAAATACACCTTATCAACTTTTCCTAATCCTTGTATACCACTCGTTTCATTGCGTAATTGCCCAATAAGTCCTGCTTTTTCCATATATGAAAAATAGTCATCTAAGGAATTCCGACTTACACTAATCATTTCTGGTATTTTTGAAAAATTGGGTTTAAATGGTACGCTTTCAGTAATTATGGAAAGCAACCGTTTTAGCTTTCGACTCGTTCCAACATTTAGGTTTGCATATTGTGGAATATCTGATTCTATGTTTGAACAATACATTTGCACTAAGCGTAAAATCATTTCATTTTCTAATCCTAATGGATAATATTCTCGTTTCAGGTAGTCATTAAATAGTGGTAATG
>JAKSBV010000107.1 GCA_022360955.1 Bacillota bacterium | reverse complement strand
GACGATCCTCGCTATCATTGTCCCGTTGCTCTTTGGCGGTGTGATCGGCGCGATCAATGCATTCTTTATCATCAAGGTGCGCATACCGGATATGCTGACCACACTCTCGATGATGTTTGTCCTGACCGGTATCTCCATTACCTTTCAGGACGGTACGGCGATCTACAACTATATGCCCATCCCCGGTGGCGGTGTCGCTCCCGGACTGATGAAGGAGGCCTTCCTGTTTATCGGGCAGGGAAGGATCATCGGTATTCCCGTGCCGGTCTATATCATGATCGTCTTTGCTATCGGCATCTATATTTTCTTGAGGTTTACCAAATACGGCCGCAGGATGTACATGGTGGGAGGCAATGCTGAGGCCGCAAGGCTCTCCGGTATCCCGGTAAATCGCTATAAGCTCTTTGCCTACATCCTGTCCGGTGTTATTGCGGCAGCCGGCGGACTGATTCTCGGTGCCCGTATCGGCTCGGGAGAGGTGGATGCCGGTGCACCCTATCTGATGGATGCTGTGGCTGCTGCCTTTATCGGATTTTCACTGCTGGGTATTGGCAAACCTAACGCCTTTGGCACACTGCTGGGCGCATTGCTCATGGGTATATTGCTAAACGGCTTGGTTATGATGAACTTCCCCTATTATTCACAGGACATCGTGAAGGGAATCGTCTTGATCTTCGCACTGAGCCTGACCTATTACTACAAGAAGAAAGGATAAAGTGAGATGGACAATTATTACGAACTCACCACTGAGACGGTTATCCAATACATTGATGACAAGCTGAAGTTCTTTGCTCCCGGTGCAGATATTGTCTGTCAGGAGATCGGCGACGGCAACCTAAACCTTGTCTTCCGGCTCAAAGACCAAAAGAGCTCCAAGAGCATCATCGTCAAGCAGGCACTGCCCTATGTGCGGGCCGCCGGGGAAGACTGGCCGCTGGATATCGGCCGGGGCGAGATCGAGAGCAAGATACTCAAGATCGAGTATGACCTCACCGATGGGCTGGTGCCGGAGGTCTACTTCTATGACAATGATATGTGCTG
>JAKSBV010000211.1 GCA_022360955.1 Bacillota bacterium | reverse complement strand
TGGTTTATAATACCATTTTCATGTGGAGAATCAGGATTCCATAATAAGTGTTTATGTCCTTTTTTGACTGCTTCGTTTGAATTAAGGCTCTCAATTCTACCAGGATAACAAAAATGGAATTGAGGTGTATGTGCAATCAAAGCTTCCAATACAGACCTGGTATTGTAGCTGGCACCTAAAATTCGGTCAACATTAATAGGTTGATTTGGGCGAATTGCATTAGCCAATCTCCAAATCATTTGAGAACTTATAGTAACAGATTTCTTATTTGCAAAACTTTCTCCTTTTGAAGGATCACATCTTTTAATTCTAATCGGACCTTCGGGTAAATTAATAGATTCAATCTGAATAAGCCCTTTGTTCTTCGGGTTCAAGTACTGATAACTGTTTTGCTTTGGTAATTGGTTTATAAATGAGACTATGTTTTGTGCCGTTAACCTCTCCATCTAAAAAGTATTTATTGTCAACAAATTCATTGAAGAAATTCAAAATCGTAACTGCCAAACCTTTAGCTGCCAAATAAGGTACTCCATTTCCAATTGCTTTAAATGAATTTGTAAGGGTTATATTATTGGGTATTATATATTCTTTTGGCAAAGACTGAATTGCTAAAGCTTCTGCTACCGATATTCTTCTTGCCTTATATGGATGCAGATGAACTTCATTATTCCCATAAGCCGCTGTTGGAGAGTATCTCCACCTGTGTAATCTTTTGTATGACTTTTTACTGTCATCCCCTTCGTCAACAATCTTAAATTTGGCAAGTCCTGCTTTAGGAGTGAAATGCTTTGATTGGTTTTCATGGTTATTGATATCATTTTTCTTAAACCAATGTTCTATTGTCAATTCTTCAGGTATATTGTTAGGCATTGTTTTCAGAGAATCTTCAACAAATTTTTCTGTTTTCTTCCAAGGTAGGTCAAATATTTTTTCTTTATCGTATTTTATTCCATATTCCCAGTCAAAATTCCATAAAAAGGGAGTGCCGTTTACTTTATATTTATTTGCACTAAGATATTTTTTATGAAAACCAATTAAGATTATTCTATCTCTATCCTGTGGAACACCATACTCA
>JAKSBV010000465.1 GCA_022360955.1 Bacillota bacterium | reverse complement strand
TCCCGAACACGGTAGTTAAGCTTCACAGTGCCGATGATACTTGGAGGGTGGCCTCCTGGGAAAGTAGGTCGTTGCCGGATTCTATTATATAAATATGCCAAAATGAGAACATTTCTTCAAGATTTGTTCTCATTTTTGTTTTTGTAGGTATTTATAATAGAAGTAAGAATATATATAAGATAAAAGGGATGTCCCTATATTTTAGATCCTGTTGTACATTGTTTTGTTTGAGGGTATATACCTTTGTTGATAGGAAGCAGGGAGGTTGAGAGGGTTTTAACTGTCCACTGTATACTGTCAACTCCAATTGAATCAAAATGTGTTTTGGTCTTGGAAGAGGAGTTATTATTTTCTTTAAACTAGGATTTGTAAAGCTTCAATTTTTTATAGCACTTGATTAAGTGACAACTTTAATGTATAATATAGATTGTCAATTAAGGTAATTTAACAGAAACGATTGCTTACTACAAAAGGAGGAGTATATATATGAATGCAATCAGAAAGATGGCGGGGTTATTAGCAAGCATAATGCTTATTTTTATTTTAACCTCTTGTGCAACGGATGGAGAGAATGGAAAAGGTGCAACGGATGAAAAGCCGATAGTGTTCGGTGAAGGCGATTGGGACAGCAATGCTTTTCATGATCAGGTAGTCAAAATCATTATTGAAGAAGGGTATGGGGGCCAAGTGGATATAGTAAGTGCCGATACTGCAGTAATGATTTCCGGGCTTAAGAGAAAAGATATTGATGTCGTTTTGGAACTCTGGTCCGATAATGTTCCCACATACCAGGATGATATTAAAAACGGTGAATACGTAGAATTAGCCGTCAACTTTGACGACAATATGCAAGGGTTATATGTACCAACCTATATGGTTGAAGGAGACAATGCCATTGCGCCAGACTTAAAGACTGTTGAAGACTTGAAAAAGTATGCGGAGCTTTTCCCGGATCCGGAAGAGCCGGAAAAAGGTATTATTTACGGAGGACCTGAAGGGTGGGGCGCAACGGAGTTTTTACACAAAAAAATGAAAGCCTACGGATTAGAGGAATATTTTAATTTTAAGACAATTGATTCAAGTGCAACCCTCTCTGCGACATTGGCATCTGCCTATGAAAAGGGACAACCGTGGGTTGGATATAATTGGGAGCCGACTTGGATTATGGGGCTATATGATTTGACTCTGCTGGAGGATACGCCTTACTCGGCTGAAAATTATGCAAAGGGTGTTGGTGCGTTTGCGTCGGTGGATGTTATGGTTGTGTGTGCAAATGATTTTGAAGAGAGACATCCTGAAATAGCCGGGTTCTTGAAGAATTATACGACATCATCTTCATTAACAAGTGCCGGATTGGCGTATATGCAGTCCAATGAGGTAGAAGCTGATGAGGCGGCTCGATGGTTCTTGAAGGAAAACGAAGATTTATGGAAGTCTTGGGTCACGGAAGAAGCTTACGGAAAAATAAAAAAAGCGATCCAATAAAGAGAGAGAATAAACGATGAGTATTTATGGAACCCATGTAATAGATGGGTTCCATCGTTATGATGAGAATGACGGAGGGGTGAATTTCATTGATAGGTTTTCCTGAAAGTTTGAGGTTTGAGATTAGTGAACCCATTGACCAATGCGTGAATTGGTTGCTTATTAATCTGGAGGGTTTATTTGATGCTATTAGCAGGACCATTTTAAGTATTTTTAACGCCGTAGAATGGGTATTGAATATATTGCCCTGGTGGGTGGTTATTATTGCTTTATTCTATGCGGGGTGGAAACTATACAATTTGAAAACGGGTATAGTCTTGTCGGTGATGTTATTCTGCATTGGGTTGTTCGGTTTGTGGGACCTGATGATATATACATTGGTGATTGTCATTATATCTGTTATGGTATCTTTGGTGCTTGGTTTGCCGGTAGGCATTTTAATGGCCAAGTCAAATCTTGCAAAACAAATCATACTGCCCATTCTTGATGCCATGCAAACGATGCCGAGTTTTGTCTATCTAATACCGGCGGTGATGTTTTTTGGTTTTGGTAAAGTGCCCGCTGTTTTTGCGACGACAACTTATGCCATTCCGCCGCTGATTCGTCTTACCTATTTGGGAATAGCGAATGTAAATAGAGAAGTCATTGAAGCAGGTAAGTCTTTTGGCTCAACATCGGCGCAGATGCTGTTCAAAATTGAATTTCCCCAAGCGCTGTCAGCGATTATGACAGGTATTAATCAAACAACGATGATGGCAATGGCGATGGTTGTCATTTCATCTATGATTGGTGCAGAAGGTATAGGGGAACAAGTATTGATCTCAATAAGAAGATTGGAAGTAGGACAGGGATTTCAAGCGGGTTTAGCCATTGTATTCTTGGCCATTGTGCTGGATCGTGTACTACAGGGCGCTGCTGTAAGATTAAAAGAAACGGAGTGATCGGATTGCCAAAGAATAAAATTGAAGTTAAAAATGTAACCCTCGTTTTTGGCAAGAACAGGGAAAGAGCCTTAAAGATGTTGGATGAGGGTAAATCAATACAGGAGATAAGGGAAAAAACGGGAACGGCAGTAGGAGTCAACAATGTCAGTCTTGAAATTGAAGAAGGGGAAATGTTTGTTATCGTTGGACTGTCAGGCAGCGGAAAATCTTCGTTGATTCGTTGTATGAATATGTTGAATGTACCTACCAGAGGTGAATTATTAATTGACGGAGAGAATATCTGTGAATACGATAAGAAGCAATTACGTGCATTACGTAGACATAAGGTATCTATGGTATTTCAGCATTTTGGTCTTCTAAGTCATCGAACAGTCTTGAAGAATGTGGAATACGGATTGGAAGTTCAGGGCATGGCAGATGATGAGCGCCGGCAAAAAGCACTGGCTGCCATTGAGATGGTGGGTTTAAAAGGCTGGGAGAGCTATTTTCCCAGACAGCTAAGCGGCGGTATGAAACAGAGAGTCGGATTAGCGCGTGCTCTGACGAATGAACCGGAGCTGCTTTTAATGGATGAACCCTTTAGTGCGCTGGACCCTTTGATTCGACGCGATATGCAGACAGAACTTTTAAGCATTGAAGATTATATGGACAAAACCATTGTATTTATCACCCATGATATGAATGAAGCATTTCGTCTGGGGGACCGCGTTGCCTTATTGAAAGACGGGGAATTGGTGCAAGTGGGTAAACCGGGAGAATTTTTTGAAAACCCTGCAAATGATTATGTAAGAAGCTTTATTGAAGATGTTGATAAATCCAGGATATTACGGGTTAAGACGGTTATGCGTCAACCGGTGGTTCAAGCAGTCGATAAAGATTATGTAACAGATGTGGTCCGACGCCTAAAAGAGAATGAGAGAGATTTCTGTTATGTTACAAATGATAAGAAGGAGCTGTTAGGCTACGTTGAACTTGAAACATTAATGGATGTGAATCAAGGAGATGTAAGTTCATTCATTGTGAAAGAGTTTGAGAGTATTACGCGTAATTCCTTTTTGGCTGAGACATACTCAAAATTAGATGAGAGCAATTATGATGTGGCTGTCGTAGATAACAAGAACTGCCTTCGTGGCGTGATCAACCATGAAGATGTAGTGAGTGCTCTATCCGGCTGATGTTGGCAGTAATAGGAGATGTAGAAGCGAAAAAGTCAAATACAAAAATCTATAAAAGTCTTTATTGATGGATAGAATAAGAAAAGGTATAATAAAGATAGCCAACTTATGCTGTTAAGGATTGAAAAATGTTGAAAAGTACTAGAAAGTGACATGATAGATGATTATTAATAAAATGACAGTAGATGCAGGAAAAATTGAAGTAAACAATTGTCTTACGATCAAGGGAGACAGACATATTTTTAGTAATGCATTATACCTTGATTTGGAGCACGCTATTTACAAGATACCTCTATGTATGGGTGTCTTAGGTACTTGTTCTTATAACGCCGGCAACCATACGATTACAACCGAACAATATATGATACAAAATAAAAAAGATGCACACGATATATTATATATCGCCAGAGACTTATTTGCAGCTAACCATCATAAATATATTGTAACCTTTGCGGGAGAAAATGATTTTTTGGTTATCAATTTTTTATTTAAAAAATATAAAATCAAATTTAATTTTAATACCCATTATTCGGTGATTGATTTACAAAAACAGTATTTAAAAGATACGGGAGAAATGATTGGTCTGAAAAATCTAGAAAAGGTTTTTCAAATTGAAAGGGATGCACTAATCAGTGGTTCAAACCTGGCCAAAACTTTTGGGAAAATTGTAAGAATACCCGAATACGGGAAACGGATGGACGCAAAAAAAATAGATAGAATATTAGATTATAATTTCCATGATGTAGTTAACCTATTTCATATAACAACGAATTGGAACAAATATGTTAACTGAAAGGGAGTATACGCATGTTTGGAAAACTTTTGTTATTATTTACAGTTGTGCCTATTATAGAATTAATGTTGTTGATTAAAATAGGGGAATATATAGGAACCTTATATACTATTACAATTGTGATACTAACAGGTATTGCAGGAGCGTCGTTAGCACGCTCTCAAGGACTCAGCGTACTCAATAGAATACGGTTTGAACTGAGTGAAGGAAGAATACCGGGAGAAGAAATCATCAATGGGTTTTGTGTACTGGCGGGAGGTATTATGCTGTTGACACCGGGACTCATTACGGATGCGATAGGATTTTTACTTATTATACCTGTTACAAGAAAGCTGATCCAAACATGGATCAAAAATAAACTTTATCATATGGTTCGAACCGGGAATATTAATATATATTTTAAAAAGTAAAAAGGGATGGTTCTTTGATATACTTGTCCGTCTATAAAAGTATATCATAAGAAACCGTCCCATATTTTTTTATTACTCACAAAAGCCTCACAACAAAATATAATAGTATCAAGGCAGGTATAAAAAGATAGGAGGCGATTGGATGAGAACATTGAGAGTAGGTGATAGAGGGACGGATGTCATGGAAATTCAGGCCCTGTTGGAAAAAATAGGATATAATCCCGGACCTATAGACGGAATCTTTGGCTCCCGGACGCAGCAAGCCGTTATTCAATTCCAACAAAATAACAGACTAACGCCCGACGGCATTATCGGACCCAATACTTACGGCATTTTGGAAAGATTCTTGTCGGGCTATGATACATATAGCATAAGACCTGGAGATACATTGTATAATATTGCTCGAAGATATTATACGAATTTGGCCCGTTTATTTGCTGCCAACCCCGGCATCGCCCCGTATAATCTCCAAATAGGCCAGAGGATTACGGTACCCTATGGCATTGATGTTGTAGATACGAATATTGATTATACTTATGAGATTATGGAGAGGGATATACAGGGATTAAAAGCCAGATACCCCTTTTTGGAGGTCGGAGTTGCAGGGCAAAGCGTGCTGGGAAAGAATTTATATTACATTAAACTAGGCAACGGACCGAATGAAGTGTTCTATAATGCCGCACATCATGCCCTTGAATGGATTACATCACCGTTACTGATGAAATTTATTGAAAATTTTGCCAAGGCCTATGTAGGCAGGTATAATATCGGAGGGTATAGTCCCAGAAATATCTGGAATCAAAGTACGATTTATATCATGCCTATGGTAAATCCGGATGGCGTCGATTTGGTATTAAATGGATTGCAGAGAGACAATCCCTATTATGACCGGCTTATTGAATGGAATAACGGAAGCACCGATTTCTCGCAAAATTGGCAGGCCAATATCAGAGGCGTGGATTTAAACCATAACTATAATGCGGCGTGGCAGTTATCGAAAGAAGCCGGAGAACAATTGGGCATTACCGGGCCGGGCCCTACAAGATATCCGGGAGCTTATCCGGAGTCGGAGCCTGAAAGTAAAGCAGTTGCTGATTTTACTAGGAGTCATAATTTTACATTGGTCCTGGCATATCATACGCAAGGAGAGGTCATATTCTGGACGTTTATGGGCTTACAACCGCCCGAATCAAGAACAATCGGGGAGCTATTCGAGCAAGTGAGCGGGTATCCCTTGCAGGAAATCTATGGCATCGCCTCCTATGCCGGCTATAAAGACTGGTTTATCCAAGAATATAGAAGGCCGGGGTACACGATAGAGGCAGGAAAGGGTAAGAACCCGTTACCCATATCACAATTTGATAAAATATATAACGATAATATAGAATTGCTTTTATTGGCCTCAGTAGTGTAAGAAATAAAAATAATAAAAAAAGAAAGTGAAATGTGTGTCAAAGGAGAAGAATTTGAGATTATAGGACTATCGATAATGGCTGACGGAGAAAATGTGCAGGCATTATCGATAGTCTTTTAGCAGTCTCGAATCATTCCCATATTACGATAGATTCTATTTCAGTCCGCCAAATTTGTATACGGCTTTTCCGATAATCAGATCCTTAGTGATATATCTTTGCTTCCAAGATCTTGCGTCGTGAGAACCATTTGTGTTGTCACCCATTACAAAATAACAATCCTCTGGGATTGTATAGGGTCCGAAGTCTTGTTTAATCGGTTCATAAATATAAGGTTTCGACTGCAGAACATTATTGATATATAATTGACCGTTTTTTATTTCTATGGTTTCCCCGCCAAGACCGATTACCCTTTTTACCAATAATGCATTTTCTTTATAGCCTGTCGGCGTGGGTATACGCACGCCATTCGGTGCGCGAAATACGATGATATCATCCCGTTTTACAGGGGCTAACCAATAGCTGAACTTTAAAGCAATTATTTTATCATTGACTTGAATAGTAGGTATCATGGAGCCTGTAGGAATGACAAAGGGTGAAAATACAAAGTAACGAATGAGTAAGGCTATTACCAGAGCAATAATGATAGACTTAGCCCAATCCAAAGCATTCTTAAATATCATATGTGACGTTATTTCCATCTTATTGATTCTCCTTTTATTCTAGATAATTCGCGGATGCCACTCTTTTTCTAAGCCTACCACTTTGCAAAGCATACGCCGATACCCAGCAGCATGGTAACTGTAATAATGATTAGGATATGTGCAAATAGCAGTTTTCTATTAGAGAAAACACTTTTATAAGAATGATTTTGCTGTTTTTCCTTATAAAGATTATTGAACGTATGGGCTAATGCTTCCGGCGATTCATAAGTATTTAACGTATAGACCGTACTTTCTTTTATGCCGTATCCACGGATAAGATATTCATTATACTTGTCATACATACTTTGCTGGATTTCCGTGCATATGTCATAATTTATATTTTTATCCATCTGTAATTGTAGGGATAAAGCATTTATATATTTTTCAAATTCCGGTACTTTCTCCTTCACAGATAATCCTCCCCATAATTTTAATGAATGAGATCCACTCCTGTTTTTCCAATTCAATCATGCTTCTTCCTTTTTCGGTTATCCTATAATATTTCCTATTCGGTTTTCCCGGTTCCTGTTCAACCCAGTAACCTTCAATAAGTGCTTGCTTTTCCAGCCTGTGCAGAGCAGGATACAGACTTCCTTCTTTGAGTCGAATACGTTGCTCGGTGAGCGTGTATATTTCTTTTGATATCTCATAGCCATATTTATCGTTTTTAGATAAAACGGATAGGATAATTAGGTTCATATTGCCTTTAATATCAATGTGTGAAAACAAATCAATCACTCCTATAGTTGTCCTTTTTATTATTATACTCTTTGTATATAGAATGTCAAGGTATATAGCAAGAAACATTGTATCAATAAAAAATTCATTTTTTACAATGCTTTAATATATTCTGCAAGCAGTTTTACGCATATATTTGCATGATTATCAAAAACTAACACCAAAATCAAAACAAAGGGTGACGTGCAATGCAGTTAAAAGAAAAGCCGGACTATAAAGAAATTGATGCAATTATGACCCAATATACCGAACCGGAGCATCTTATCAGAATTCTTCAAAAGGTACAGGATATTTACGGTTACCTATCGGAAGATGTACAGATTTATATAGCAGACAAACTCAAGATTCCTGTGAGTGAAGTAAACGGAGTAGTGACTTTCTATTCCCTGTTTTCCACAAAGCCGAAAGGCAAGCATATTATTGGTGTATGTTTGGGGACAGCATGCTATGTAAAAGGTGCAAACGATATTCTCAAAAAGTTGAAAAGCGAATTGAAAATCAATGAAGATGAGACCACAAAGGATGGCGTGTTTACCTTGCGTGCCACCCGCTGCATCGGTGCATGCGGATTGGCACCGGTTATTACGATAGGCGATGATGTGCATGGAAGAATAAATGCGGATGATATCCCGAGGATATTGGAGAAATATGGAGATAGTGGGTGAATGGATAATTAATAATGAATAATGAATAATTAATAATGGATAATGAGGGGTGTTAATTAAGAATTAAGAATTATATAGATCTCGATAAGGAATTGACATTAAAGCACGAAGAATTTTTTAGTCAGATCTCCGTCTTCCGTTTCATAGGTTGTTTTAGTGGCTGGTGGGAATGGGTGGGGATGAATAATTAAGAATGAAGAATGAGGGGTGTTCATTAGGGATGAAGAATTATATAAATTGGGAACTAATTCGTGGTTGTTTTAGTGGATGAGGGGGAAGTTAATTAAGAATTAAGAATGAATAGTGATGTTAATTAAGGGGGCTTGGGGAAGGGAGTGACAACCAAGGTGTTGTCTAACGGCAACTCATCCGTTCTCAACCCTCAACTATTCTCTCCTTTTTAACTGTCCACTGTCCACTGTCAGCTGTCAACTGTCAACTATTTTTTTAAAAAATACCCCCATAAAAATAACGGGCGTTTCGAATATATATAACGAATAATGAATAAGGGAGGTATTTTGGCACTATGAAAAGAGTAATATCTGTAATTTTAGTTTTGACATTTCTACTGTCAACAGGTATGACAACAGTTTTTGCATATGGGAACGAAAACAGAGGATGTACACCGTTGAGCTGGGCAAACAGCAAGAATAGGAAGCCGGCTATAATGATTAAAAATGTATTTATTGACATAGAGGAAATCCCATGGGCTAGACAGGCAATTGAAAAAATGAAATTAAAAGGACTGATCAAAGGGTACGGCGATGGAAGATATGCACCGCGTAAGGCTGTTACAAAATTAGAGTCTATTATTATGGCCCTTAGAATTATGGGGTGGGAAGAGGAAGCGAAAAGCATAAGAAAGCTTCCGAAACAGTACAAAGGAAAAAAAGTGGGCCAATGGGCGTATGGCTATGTTGCAGTAGCCTACCAAAAAGGACTGCTTGACAATGTAGACTTGATGTATTTTGACCCGCAGGCGCCGGCTGCAAGGCATGAAGTAGCAAAATATGTGATAAGGGCATTGGGATATGAGGATGAGGCCGATGAGTATATGAATGCAAAATTGCCGTTTGTAGATGCTGCTGCTGTTCCCCAGGGGTCGGTAGGATACGTATACCTTGTCAATGATATGGGATTGATGCAGGGAGATGATTTAAAAAGATTTAACCCGATGGGTACGTTAACGAGGGCGGAAATGGCCGTATTGTTCCAAAGACTCGATAGGAAAGTCGATAGTGATATTGACGAAGATGAGTATGTGGGCGAAGTACATAGAGTCTATAGAGATCGCATTACGCTGAAGGTAGATGGCCAATTAAAATCCTTTGAAGTGGAAGAAGACGATGTCATTGTCTATGATAGAAACAGCAGAATAGGTTATTGGGACATCAAGCGAGGCAGCACCGTTTTAGTGGAACTTGAAGATGATGAAGTAGTCTATATTGAAGTTATTGATAAGGATGATCAAAATAATAAGATTATTTCAAAATATACCGGTACTATCAAAGATATAGAAAAAAGCAATCCGAGAAGCCTCACAATTAATATGCAAAAAATGCAGGTAATCTTTGAAGTCATCGATAAAGTGCAGGTGCATTTTAAAGACGGGAAAGGCAGCTTTAACGAACTTAAAGTCAATGATAATATAACCGTTGTTGTTGATAATAAAAATAGAGCCAGAAGAATATACGTGAAACGAAAGAGCGAAGGCCAAAACGGAGAAGAAATTGAAGGGTTCATAACGTCGTTAGATTTGTTCGGCAATTACCATATCACAATCGATAATACAAAATATCGTTTATCGAAAAAAGCAGAAGTGGTGATTGACGGAGAGAAAGAGACATTGAAAGATCTGACGAAAGGAATGAGGGTAGAAGCTATTTTGCGGGATGATTACATTGTATCTGTTCATGCAAAAGACGCCGTGTTGGAAATTGAAGGTGAGATAAAGGATATTGACGATGATGAAATAAGCATCAAAAAAGAAAATGGCAATGTGGTCACCTATGGCCTTGCAGAAGATTTGGAAATAGAAATCGGCGGTAAAAAAAATATGGATCTGGAAGACTTGGCAGTGGGAGATGTGGGCGAGTTTGAAATCGTAAATAATGTTGTGGTTCGGATTGACGTTGACGATCAATTCAAAGAAGTAGAAGGAATCATAACAGAAGTAGATGAAAAGTCGATTAGCATTGAAGTGTACGATAAAACCGAGGAATATAAATTTGCCAATTTGCTGGTGATCGATATAGAAGGGTATAACGATACGTTAAGTAATTTGGAAAAAGGCATGGAAGCAAAGTTAAAAGTAAGAAATGGTTTGGTTTACGGCATAAATGCGAAAGACCATGAATTTGAAGTAGAGGCAGAAATATACTCTATCCTTCAAATCGGCAGCACAACAAAGCTGACGTTAACATTTGATAAACAAAAGGTTACCTATGAAGTTAGCGACAATGCCGAGATTGATATAGAGGATGTAGAGAATGCGGATGTTTTTGATTTAAAAGTAGGTCAAGAGGGAGAGTTTGAAGTTGTTAATCGGACCATTATTAAAATGGAGATAGATGATTAATGCTATAAAAGCTACGGGACGCTAAACTTAAAAACATTTATAAAATGATATAGTTTGAAATGGAATATCACTATAGAGGAGGATGTGGCAGAAGCACTTTACCACATCTTCTTTTATTAAAAAAACGTCGGGGAAGGGGAAAATAAATGTTGGTTGTTTCCATAATTTTCTTCAACGTAATCACATATACCCGAAGGAGATAGGGAATATTTGTTAATATACGGCAATGATGTTTTATGATATAATATTCGCATCACAAAATATGTTTTTCTAATTAATACAAACCATATATTTCGCGATGAACTTTTCACATGGGTTTTATTTAGACGCCGGGAGAATGGGATAAAATAATTTTCCGGCCGGAGTGCGGTGTGGAGACGGCTCTCCTTCTTTGTGCCTGCCGAACGAAATCGAAAGAATTCGATGCCCTTGAAATTTTATCTTTATCGACCCCTATAAAAATAACAGGAAAAACGTATTGTTTATTAGGCGGTGATCTTGCATGCGGATTTTTCCATTTCAAAAAGCGGTAACGACGGAAAAAGAGACGACCGTTATAGATGAAATTGTACAAATTCAAAAAGGAGACGAAAATAAAAGGAATGAATTTATTGATAAATATAAAAACTTCATATTAAGTGTTACCAGTAGATTCAGGGGAAAATATATTGAGATTGAAAATGATGAAGAATATAGTGTTGCACTCATTGGCTTTAATAAAGCAATCGATAGCTTTGATGCGGCTAAGAATGATGCTTTTTTTCCTTTTGCGACTCTTTTAATCAAAAGAGCTTTGATTGACTATGTTAGAAAAATAAAGAGAAATGAAGAAATACAATTTAGTCAATTAGCCGTTGATCATGAGAAGGGAGAGGTTAACGTTGAAGAACATATTGCACGGCAAAGTTTGCAGCAACAGACGGATCAAGTCAACTTGGCCCAAGAAATTACAATATTCAAAGTGCTTTTGGAAGAATTCTCAATCTGTTTTGATGAACTCGTAAAGGTTTGTCCCAAGCACATAGCAACCAGAAAAAAAGTTACCAAAATTGTTAAGACGGTTTTACACGACGAATTATTAAAGAGTGAAGTCCTAAAGAAAAAACGGCTTCCCATTGCCAGAATATCTTCCATGACAAATGTGAGCAAAAAGACGTTAGAACGCCATAGGAAATATATTATGGCTACTTTTGTGCTTTTAGATAGTGATCTGTATTATATAAGAGAATATATTAGAGACATTTTATAGGAGATGGTTTAATGTGAGAGGCATCATCATTGAAAAGGGAGAAAATCACAGCATTCTTCTTACACCCGGCGGGGAGTATAAAAGAATCAATCAAAAACTGGATAGCGCCATAGGAGAAGAAGTTGTTATACGAAATAATCATAGGAAGCATAGATACATAGGGTTAATAGCCGCATGTTTGATGATTGTATTAGGGCTTTCGCAGATATTCAATGCGTTTGTAGCGGAGCAAAAGGTCTATGCCTATGTAACGATGGACATTAACCCCAGTGTCGAGTTTGCTATCAATCGGGACGAAAGGGTTATTAGTGCACGGGCTTTGAATGGTGATGCCGAAAAAGTGTTGGCGAACATGCAGTATAAAGGTGAGAAAATTGACAAAGCTCTTTCGGATTTTACAAAGGCATCGATTGCCTTGCAGTATATCTCCGATACCAAGGAGAATAATATCCTTATTTCAGTGGTTGAGAGGGAAAAGAGTGATGAAAAAAATTTACAGGAGCAATTGAAGCACCTCAAGATAGTGCAGCAGGAAATTCTGACAGAGAATCAGCAAAAGGCCGAAGTAGCTAGTGTTGTTGTAGATGAACAAGTACGTGAGGAAGCGGAAGTGTTAGGGATTACGGCAGCAAAGCTAAAAGTCATTAAAAGTGTGGAAAAAGCAGAAGAGATTACGGAGCAGGTCAAGGAGGAAGAATTAGGAGATATCTTAAAGCGTGGAAAAGTAACGTTGGAACAAGCGGTTTCAAAAATAAAAATAGAGGATAGAAAGAGACATAAAGCAGAGAATGAAACGAAAGATAAAGAAAAAGATGAGGACGGCAGGAAAAAGGCCCGGAAAAAAGATAGCGATAAAATAGAAGAGCAGAAGAGGCCTTTGATTGAAAGGAAGCTTAAAGATCGGCTAGTGGAGAGAAGAGAGCAAAATTTGGATAGAAAAGCAGAACAAACCCAAGAGAAGAATAAAGGATGGGACCGCAAACAACGGGAAGAGACAAATGCATACAAAGAGTACCAGCGGCAATGGGCAGAACAAAGGAATAAAAAATGGGAAGAGCTGCAAAAGGAAAGAGAAGAAATGAGAGAAAAAATCAAAGAAAGAATAAAAGATGACATTAAGGATAAAAGGAGAAAAATAGATAAAAAAATAGATGAAAAAATAACTAGACATAGCGATAAGGCTAAGGAGAAAGATGATAATAAAGATAGAGAGAACGAAGATGATAAAGACGACGAAGACGATATAAAAAGAGCGGAGAAAGCCCAAGAAGATAAGAGAAAAAATCAAGATAGAAATAAATGGGAAAAGTTCAGGCGAAACGCAGACCGGAAACAGGACGAGCGGCGTAAAGAGAAAGAGAAAGATGAAGAAGAGGAAGAGGACGACGAGGAAGAAGACAGAGACGGCAATGGTGAGGACAGAGACAGGAAAAAAGAAAATAGAAAGAGAAAGAATGAGGATTAAAAGAGAATGCATGAAATATGCATTCTTTTTTTGCCCGAAAGACTTCGTGCATAATCTGACCTAATTATCAAAAACTAAACGCAAGCCTATTATTCTCCAAACACCGAACCTATACCAAGGAGGGATATTTTGATAACCGATATTCAAGCTTTGAAAGAGATCAGAGAAAGCGCAAAAAAGAAAATCAGTGCGCGGATCGGGATGGAACAGGACGAAAAAAGGTATGATGTTTTAGTATGTGCCGGTACGGGATGTGTTGCTTCCGAAGGTGAAAAAGTAAGAGAAAAACTTGCACAAGCTATAAAAGATGGCGGATTAGAGCATAAAGCAAGAATATTGAGAACGGGATGTTTCGGTTTTTGCAAATTGGGACCACTTGTTGTTGTTTATCCGGATAAAACGTTTTATTGCCAGGTCGGTGAACAGGATGTAGACAAAATCGTAACACAGCATCTGCAAAATGGACAGGCGGTGCAGGAAATCTTATATAGATCTCCTGTAGATCAAGAGGTGCAGGAAACGGTAGACAGTATTACATTTTTCGATCACCAAAAACGGATTGCCCTGCAAAACTGCGGTGTCATTGATCCCGAGAATATAGAAGAATACATAGCGGTGAACGGCTACTTTGCATTATATAAAGTGCTGACGGAATATACGCAGGAGCAGGTTATCGATAGTATCTCCGGGTCCGGTTTAAGGGGAAGGGGCGGCGCAGGGTTCCCCACCGGTAAGAAATGGAGATTTACATATGAGTCTCTATCCGATGCAAAGTATATAGTCTGTAATGCCGATGAAGGAGATCCGGGCGCTTTTATGGATAGAAGTATTTTGGAGGGAGATCCTCACACCGTTATTGAGGCTATGGCTATTGCCGGGTATGCTGTGGGATCAAAGCAGGGATATATTTATGTGCGGGCAGAGTACCCCATTGCGGTAGATCGACTGGAAGTGGCTATTGAGGATGCGAGGAAACAGGGCTTGTTAGGAGAGAATATATTGGGAACAGGGTTTGAATTTAATGTAGAACTGCGGTTAGGAGCGGGCGCTTTCGTATGTGGGGAAGAGACGGCGCTGCTCAGCTCTACGGTAGGAAAAAGGGGAGAACCCCGTCCGAGACCGCCTTTTCCTGCTGTTTCGGGGCTGTATGAAAAACCTACGCTAGTCAACAACGTAGAAACTTTTGCAAATGTTCCGAAGATTATATTAAACGGTGCAAAATGGTATGCTTCACTGGGTACCGAAAAGAGCAAGGGTACGAAGGTTTTCGCCCTTGCAGGTCAGATTAACAATACGGGACTGATCGAAGTGCCGATGGGGACAACGCTGCGGACCATTATCTATGAGATCGGAGGGGGTATTCCGGGAGACAAGAAGTTTAAAGCGGTACAGACCGGCGGTCCTTCCGGGGGATGTATCCCGGAACAATATCTGGACACGGCTATTGATTATGAATCGTTAAACCGTATCGGTTCGATGATGGGTTCCGGCGGTATGATTGTTATGGATGAAAGCAATTGCATGGTAGACATCGCAAAATTTTATGTCGAATTCTCACAGGACGAATCCTGCGGAAAATGCACGCCTTGTAGAATCGGAACACGAAGAATGCTGGAGATATTAAGAAGAGTAACCGACGGTGAAGGAGAAATGGAGGATTTAGACGAGTTGGTAGCATTGGGAGACGATATTAAGGAAGGATCATTATGCGGCTTGGGGCAGACGGCGCCTAATCCTGTGATCAGCACCTTAAAATATTTTAGAAATGAATATATTGCCCATGTGAAAGATAAAAGGTGTCCGGCCGGTGCATGTGAAAAACTGCGTCGCTACAGAGTGATTCCGGAAAAATGTATTGCGTGCGGTTTGTGTGCCAAAGCATGTGGTGTGGAAGCCGTTGCGGGAGAGCGCAAAAAACCGCCGTATAAAATTTTGGACGAAAAATGTATTAACTGCGGTGCATGCTTCGAAAAATGTCCGGTGGGTGCGGTGGAAAGAGGGTGAAAAAAATGCCGGAGGAAATTGTAAAATTAACGATAGACGATTTGGAAGTGGAAGTAGAAAAAGGAACCAGTATACTGGAAGCAGCTTTAAGAGTAGGGATTGAAATCCCCAGTCTTTGCTATTTGAAAGAGATTAATGAAATAGGCGCCTGTCGCGTGTGTGTTGTAGAAATTGAAGGAGTTAAAGCATTGCAGGCTTCCTGCGTTTATCCCATCACGCAGCCTATTCAAGTCTATACCAATACGGAAAGAGTGAGGAAAGCGCGCAAAAGAGTGGTCGAGCTATTGCTGTCCGAGCACGACCGGGAATGTACGATGTGTATCCGAAATCTCAATTGTGAGCTGCAAAATGTTGCGGACAATCTTGGGGTTAGAAATTTAAGGGCGACGGGGGAAAGCAAAAGGTATCCCATCCAAATGGACAATCCTTTTATTATGCGTGACTACAACAAGTGTATTTCATGCAGAAGATGCCAGGCAATTTGTGACAAAATACAAGAGGTGCATGTGTACTCTGCCCAGCGGCGGGGTTTAGACACTGTGATTGCGCCTGCTTTTATGAGAGATTTGGGCAGTACCAATTGTATTACCTGCGGACAATGTGTGATCGCCTGTCCCACCGGTTCCCTTGTTGAACGGGAAGCCACGGAGGGCGTATGGGCCGCACTGGCAGATAAGGACAAGTATGTAGTGGTCCAGACGGCGCCCTCTATTCAGGTTACGCTGGGAGAAATGTTCGGAATGGAAACCGGGACCATTGTAACGGGCAAGCTGGTAGCCGCGCTAAGAAGGCTGGGGTTTAAAAGGGTGTTCCCGACGGATCTTTCGGCCGATCTTACCATCATGGAAGAGGCCCATGAACTGATTGAACGATTGCAGAGACAAAGCAATCTGCCGTTATTGTCTTCCTGCTGCCCTGCATGGGTAAAATTCGCAGAGCATTTTTATCCTCAATTTTTAGAGAATTTATCTAGCTGCAAATCCCCCCATGAAATGTTTGGGGCCATGATTAAGACGTACTATGCGGAAAAAGAAGGCTTAGACCCAACGAAGATTGTATCGGTTGCCGTTATGCCCTGTACCGCTAAAAAGTACGAAGCGGCACGGCCCGAAATGGGATGGGACGGGTATAGGGATATAGATCATGTCATTACCACAAGAGAGTTGGGACGTATGATTCGGCAGGCAGGAATCCATTTTCGCAATCTTCCCGATGAGCCTTATGACATGCCCTTTGGCGTATCATCCGGTGCCGGTGCCATCTTTGGTGCTACCGGCGGGGTGATTGAGGCGGCAATCAGAAGTGCTTATGCGATATTGAATAAGAAAAACTGGGAAATGGGACTGATCGATTTTGAGGAACTCAGAGGACAGAGCGGGTTAAAGGAAGCGAAGGTGGACCTGGGCAGCCAGGAAATCAAAGTAGCGATTGCACATGGTACGGGGAATGCCCGTATTATCCTCGATAGGATATTAAACGGTGCACATTACGATTATATTGAGATTATGGGATGTCCCGGCGGCTGCGTGGGAGGCGGGGGACAGCCCATTCTGGGCGGACGAGACCATAAACGGATTTCACTGGATTATAGACATAACAGGGCGGATGCATTGTATAAGATCGATATGCACAGCCAACTGCGACAGTCCCATGATAATCCCGACGTGAAGAACTTATATGAAGCATTTCTAGGGCAGCCTCTGGGAGAAAAGGCAAAGAAGCTGCTGCACACTACGTATACGCCAAGAGGCTCCTATTTTAATTTGGTGCAGTAAAAGATGAATAAGAGTGCATGAAATATGCACTCTTTGCTTTCTCCCAGTCTCGGCTACTGTTTTATTGATCCTAGCATACCTTGTACAAAGTGCTTCTGCAGGCCGAAGAAAATTAATACCATCGGCAGCGTAGCGATGACGATTGCTGTCATAATAACGCCGTATTCCGGGAAATATGCCGATGACATAGAAGAAATCAACAATGTAACTGTTTGCTTATCATCGGTTTGGATGACAATAAGAGGCCATAAATAGGCATTCCAGCTTAGCATAAATGAATAAATCGCAGCTGCCGCATAAGTAGATTTGATGGAAGGTATGACAATGAAAAAGAAGGTTCTGAATTCTCCCGACCCGTCTACACGTGCAGCTTGAATAATTTCCTTCGGAAAAGTTTTCAAACTCTGTCTAAAGAAAAAAATGATAAAAACCGATCCAACCCAAATTAATATGAGCGAGATATGCTGATTCAGTAAGCCGAATTTTACAATGAGACGAAACAATGGAATCATGAGTGCCGCAAAGGGAACCATCATAGAAAGCAGCAGCAATCCATATGCCGTTTCCCGTGAAGCCGACGGATACATTTCAAATCCGTAGGCCGCCATAGAGGCAACGATCAATGTGCCGATGACGGTCAATCCGGATATTTTCAAAGAATTTAGAAGTATTTCCGTCATATTAAACGAAGTAAACAATGTGTGAAGATTAGTAAACAGCTGATTGCCAAAGGTCATTTTACCCTTCACAACATCTACTGCACTATTTGTCATTCCTACGATCATCCAATAGAAGGGGAAGACCGATACCACAAATGCAATGATAAGGAGTACATAAACCAAAATCCTTCCGATCTTACAACGTTTTTTCAATTTTTATCACCTGCCACTTTGAATTGAATAAAGGAAAGTATCGCTACAATAAAAACAATTACATAGGAGACTGTAGCCGCATATCCGAAGTTAGGAACATACTTGAAAGATAAATTATAAATGTATACGGATAAAGTTAACAATGAATTTCCCGGACCTATCGTTGAAGAGGTGGTTCCCCCCATTGATAAGTTCATAGGCTCATCGAACAGCTGCAGCGTACCTATTGTCGACATGATCGAGGTGAACACAATAATGGGTTTGAGGATCGGAACGGTAATCCGTATAAATTGCTGTACTTTACCGGCACCGTCGATTTCGGCTGCTTCGTATATTTCTTTCGGAATATTCTGCAACCCCGATAAATAAAAAACCATGTTGTAACCTGTCCATCTCCATGTCAGTGCAATGATGATCGTTACCTTTGACCAAAACGGATCAAGCAGCCAAGGTATGGGTTCTTGAATAATGTGCATATTCATTAATAGGTTGTTTATAAAACCTTCACTACTGAACATCATCTTAAATAGAATCGTATATGCAACCAATGAGGTCACGGCCGGGAGAAAGAGTGCTGTTCTGAAAACACCTCTGAATTTTATTGTATTGTCGTTTAAAATGGTTGCAAATATCAATCCCAAAAGAAGCATGATAGGAACTTGAATGAGGAAAAAAGTAAAGGTGTTTTTTAAGGCCAGTATAAACATCGGGTCTTGCAGGAGCCTAATATAGTTATTAAGGCCGACAAACTGCTGAACAATACCTTTGGTTCTCATAGTAGATAAATAGAAAGAATGACCTATGGGGTAAAACATAAAAACACTGATTAATATGAGTGCTAATGATATAAACAGCCAGCCATAAGCATTGTGTGTCCTATCTGCATTTTTTTTTGTACTGCTTTTTAGCATATCAAATCCCTCCTCTGCTATATTGACTACAGGATAAAGAAATTAACTCGAAGCATTAAGAAAGAACCGGTTTTATATCAAATGGCTCTGCATGTTAAACTGTTTAAAAGGAGGAATAATACCAACTTTAATCAAGTATTATTCCTCCGTGCCGTATTAGCATTCTTTGTGCTTGAAGTTTATTGTGCGATCTGATTCTTTAAATGTTCTTCCGCTTTCTTTAATGCGTCCTCAATTGAAAGGTTGCCCGCATAGACATCCGGCATTACGTTAAATATTGCAGCATCTGCCTCATAGGTATGCAGCCCGTAGTTAACGGAAGGTATGTCTTTCATCCATGCCGAGAAGTCCACATAAATTTTTTGGTTGCCGAAAAAGGCATCTTCTTTGGCGTAAGCAGTTCCGGTTTGAGCCGGCTGATAAGATCCGACTGCACCTTTATCTCCCAATATCTTCTGATAGAAATCGTTATCACCGGCATAGATCTTATTGAGGAAGTCTATCGCGACATCTTTGTTTTTAGAGTTTTCTATCACGTACCAGCTTGAACCGCCTAGATTAGAAGCATTCTTGGACCCGCTGATATTCAAACGAGGTGTAGGAGCGACGCCCCACTTACCGCTTTGACTGTTTTCCGCTTTAATAGAACCGATGATCCATATACCGGTAACAACGGATGCGGAATCACCGTTATTAAAAGATGCAACCCATTCGGTCCATCCGTTGGTAGGTTTGATTATATCCGCATCAACGATCGCTTTGTAAGTTTCAACGGCTTCTTTTACCGCATCATTGTTTGTCAAGTTAATGCTGCCGTCGTCATCAAAATACCACTTTCCTGCGGATTGCAGCATTATTCTCATTAAGCCGCCATCGTCAAGACCAAAGGGCAGCATCGCCTTTCCTGTTTTTTCTTTCACCGTTTTACCGATTTCTATAAATTGCGCCCAAGTAAGATCATTAAGGTCTTGCGCTTCGTAACCGGCCTGTTTAAGGTAATCCGTTCTGTAGAAAAACCCGCTTGCGCCCGTATCAAACGGAACACCGTATACTTTTCCGTCTAAGGTCATAAGCGCCACCTTATAGTCAATAAAATCATCATGCTTTATTTTACCTGTCAAATCTGCAAAAGACCCCGGATAGGATTGTAAATATTTCTGAGCATTGTAATCTTCGATAAGCGTGATGTCGGGCAATCCGTCCGTTACACCGGATGCTAAGTTTACATGTAGTTTCTGTTCAAGGCTGCCTTTAGCAATGTCGACAATTTCAAATTCCACTTTGGGATTATCCTTTAAGTATATTTCCTTAGCTTCGTCCATTATTGCAATGTTAAAGTTCGGATCCCATGCCCAAATGGTAAGTTTACCTGAGTTTTCGGATGACATTTCCCCCTTGTCGGTTTGAGCTCCTTCGGAGTCGGCAGGGGGTTGGGTTGTATTATTACCACATGCCACGAATGATAATACCAACAAAACGGCCACCAATAATGATAATGTTTTTTTCATGTTAATGCCTCCTTGTCGTGATTTGTTTTGGGTGTAACACCATACTTTATCACCCAAAAATTACTATTGTCAATAGAATAATAACAAAAAAAAGCCCAAAAGTCAATTAAAATTTAGTAAACATTAAACAAATGTTTACCGAATATCCCTTTTTGCTTTGCCTGATTATTGGTGATTGTAGATTAAATAAACGGGACAGAACAGGTATTGTTTGTGAAATAATACCAGTTTTGATTTTTCTATAGGCTGGAATAGCCAAATAATACTAGGCGTATTAAGAAAGTGTTTACTAAAACATTGATTTTTTTTCATTCCGTGCTATAATTATAAGATATACAGGTTAATTTAATGTGTCGGACAGTAATGATTGAATCAGAAATATTTTCAGAAAGGAATTGTGTATGGCTACAATAAGAGAAATAGCCTCAAAGGCAGGGGTTTCTCCTGCTACTGTTTCCAGAGTATTAAATCATGATGCGACTCTTTCGGTTACGGCAGAAACCAAAATGCGTATCTTTAAAATTGCGGAGGAACTTGAATATACAAGTCTTCGTCAACGTAAAACCAATACCACACAAAAAAAGCGGTTGAATTTTGGAATTGTAGAATGGTACTCGGATACTGAACAGTTGGATGATCCATATTATTTATACCTAATGACAACAATTGAAAAACAGTGCTCGCTTTCAAACATTAATATATTTAAAATTAACAAATATGATGGGAAATTTCAAGCACTTATTCATTCGCCTATTGACGGCATCATCGCCATAGGCAAGTTTTCCGGCGATGAAATCCGTGATTTATCCGCTATCACCGAGAACCTCTTATTTGTAGATTCGTCACCCTATGAAAGAAAATTTGATTCGGTTACTGTTAATTACAGGCTTGGTATTTCCGAAGCCCTTCAATATCTTGTTGATTTAGGACATACGGACATAGGGTTTATAGGAGGGTGCGTTGTCGGAGATTATAAGGAAGCTGTCATAGATGGCAGAATACAAATATTCATTGATATTATGAAAAATTATAATCTATACAATCCCAATTATGTATATAACGGCAGCAGAATTTCGTTTGACGAAGGTTATCGGCTGGCCAATGATATTCTTAAGTCCCGGAATATGCCCACAGCTCTCTTTATTGCAAATGATACCATGGCTACCGGTGTTCTAAGAGCATTTCATGAAGCAAAGGTCTATGTGCCCGACGATATAAGTATCGTTGGTTTTAATGATCTTATTACCTCAAAATATTTAATACCCTCATTAACAACCGTTAAAGTGCCTATGATTTTCATGGCTAAAACAGCCATAGGTTTGCTGCAGGAAAGAATCAGTAAACAGCGTACACTGCCCAAGAAGGTGCTTGTACCCTGTGAACTGGTAGTGCGTAAGAGCTGTAAAGAAAAAAAATGATAGACAACGAATTTTAAAATGGAATTTATATTGAATAAACAAAAATAAGATTTTTACATTATAGATAACATACAGCAAAGTTTGAAATATAATAGTACTCCGTTAACTGGTATCCCAAGACTAAAAAGTAGTTGAGGGCTGAGAGATGAGGGTTGAGAATGTCCCCGGTATTGTACCACACCTCGTTGTTATTTTACTCTCCGTCCCTGTTTAGTCATTTTCCGACATCTGCCCTCTGCCCTCCGACATCCGGTTTATCCCTACTATTATATTTACAATCCTAGTGTGCGGTATCTATATAAATGGTGTATCAATTTATTTTAGTAGAAGAAAATGATCTCCAAGACTAAAATATAGTTGAGCGCTGAAGGGTGAGAATAAGGCGTCCCTTGAACGATATGATAGTCAAGGTACGTTTTTTTGATGCGACAAAATAATTTATATAAAACAATAGGGTTCACTCATATATAGTTTGTAAAGAGGAAAACATAGTATGGATGTATAAATTTCTTCAACTTAATATAATGCACCTGCATAGTATAATGACGACAAAGCGAATCATAGGGTTACGGGGCATCATCAATGAAAGTCTCCGAAACTTGGAGAAAAATGAATTGATAAAATGGCCGGATTCGCTGAAACAGCATTTAACGGCAAAAGAGAAGCGGGACTGAATCATACGGAGGTAATAATGTCGAAAAAAGCAAAAATCCTGCTGTGTGTCAGCGGACTTTTTACCCTTGCAATAGGCTTGTCCAATGTTTTTGTAAATGTATTCCTATGGAAAAAATCCGGGAATTTTATAACCATTGCCCAATACAATTTAATGCACTATATTTTTATACCCATTACCTTTATTCTGGCCGGATGGCTTTCAAAGAAAAAAAATGGCATATGGTCTTTGCGGTTGGGAATAGGTTTCTTTGTTATATTTTTTGTGACTATTTTGCTGCTCAGAGAGAATATGCTCGGATATATTTACCTGATTGGCATATTATACGGGATTGCGGCAGGATTCTATTGGCTTGCATTCCATACATTGAGTTTTGACTTTACGGCGACCAACAACAGGGATACTTTCAATGGTTTCAACGGTTGTATTGTAGGGGTGTGCGGTGCGATTGCGCCTTTAATTGCCGCATACATTATTAAGAGAAATGAAGATATCACCGGCTATACCATTGTGTTTGCGATTTCCTTAGGGCTATTTGTCATTTTAATACTGGTAAGTTTGCTGCTTCGATCGGAAAATTACGGAAAGAAGCTGGAATTCGGCAAATTACTAAATAGTTATTGCAAGGACTGGGAAGAGTTGAGGAAAAGTATCACAGCGTGGGGTATGAGGGATGTTGTAATGCTGTTTTTAATTACTATTCTAATTTTTAAAACCACGGGCAGCGAATGGACGCTGGGCAAGCTGTCCTTCTTTTGGTACTTGCTTTCGGCCTTGTCTTATGCCCTCGAACAAAAATTCATTAAACCCAAAAGCAGGATGTTTTCCATGTATATGGGGGCAATCCTTATATTTATTCCCGTGATAGGCTTGGTTGTAGAGATCAGTTACACAACCTTGCTCATTTATATTATCTTAGAAGGGATATTCATACCGTTTTTCCTTGTGCCTGTAATGTCTGCCAGCTTCAACGTTATTAACAGCAATCATGAAGAGGGCCTGCGGGTAGAATACATTATCAATAAAGAAATCGCGCTTAATCTTGGCAGGGCAGTGAGTACGAGCATATTGATCTTGCTGCTGATGTTTATCAAGGACGATAAAGCATTGAATTACTTTTTGCTTTTTATAGGCAGTATGCAGTTTGTGGCCCTTTACTTTTTAAGAAGGGTGAGCATATGGGAGAGTTAGATATTTCTATTCTAGTCATTAGCGAAACTGTGTGTATCCATCCATAAATCCATAAGCTTATCAATTGACCAAATGATTTTACTGGTATATAATTAGTGCAACAAATAGTTAATGAGGTTAATGGTATGGGGAGTGAAGTTTATGGATGTGAAAAAATATTTAACCCAGATAGATCAGCTGTTTTTTTTCCGTGGGAGACAAGTGAAACACAAAATATGTGAGGGGCTGGACGATGCAATTAACCCGGTGCATATTCATTTGCTGAAATTTATTCAACAAAAAGAGAAGTGCATTGTAACGGATATTGCGCACTATTTCAGTATTACCTTAAGTGCTGTGACCGGTTCGGTGGATAAATTGGTGAAAATGGAACTGGTTACAAGAGAACGGAGCGAGGAGGATAGAAGAATTGTCGTGATCAAATTGACCGACGAGGGAAAAAGGGTGTTAGAGAAAGCCGATGCAAACAGATTAAAGTTATTTGAGAAAGGTTTTTCCAATTTAAGTCATGAAGAGGTTGAAGGTTTTTTTGACACTTTAAATAAAGTTATTTCTAATATTTCGGACCATGATGAGCCGACGACGTAGGCATTTCGCACCCATAAGTGAAGGAGGGGTTGGATGTATCAATTAAAAGTATTGATTGCAGATGATGATCTGGAAATCGTCAATCTGATTGCAGATAGTTTGGAAGATGAAGGGTTCGAAGTATACAAGGCTCATAATGGCGTGGAGGCCGTGGAATACGTTGAGAACCAGGAATTTTCGTTGATTATATTGGATATCATGATGCCCGGAATGGACGGTCTGGAAGTATGCCGTAAAATCAGGGAGAAAATTGCGACGCCTATTATTTTGCTGAGTGCCAAAAGCAGAGAACTGGATAAAATCATCGGCTTGGAGGTAGGGGCGGATGACTATATTGCCAAACCTTTTAGTATCCATGAATTGGTGGCGAGGGTAAAGGCACATATCCGCAGAGAAAAGAGAAATAAATCCAATAACGTCAATCAGCAACCGGTGATTGCATTGGGCGATCTTAGTATTCATACCGACTGCTATGAAGTGTATAAAGGCAGCAAAAAGATTGAATTATCCACAAAGGAGTTTCAAATTTTACTCTATTTTATACAAAATAAAAACATTGTGTTGAGCAGAGAACAAATCTATCAGGCGATTTGGGGAGGAAATGAATTCGGAGATATCAGTACCGTGACAGTGCATATTACAAATTTGAGAAAAAAGTTTGATCCTGAAAACAAATATATTAAAACTGTTTGGGGTGCCGGGTATAAATTAATTGGAGGGGTATCATGAAATTTAGTCTGAGATTGAAGATACCTCTGGGCATTTTGGGCATTTTTTTGCTGTTTCTCATGAGTGTTACGGGATATATGCGATTGGTTGTTGTAGACAATATGACGAAAGAGTTTGAGGATGTAAATAAAAGTTATAGCCAAATTGCAAAAGGCATCTTGCAAAATTATCATGAAAGGGAAGAAATGTTAGCTTTTATGAATCGTTTTGCCGAGCAAAAACAACTGGGAATCGGCATATACAACATGCAGGGCGAAGAACTCTACAAAGTAGACTATCGGTTGAATAAAAATGTACACGGACATTATGAATTTGTGTATATCTATAATGACGGAGATTTGTTTCGTGTGCGCGTAAGCCACGAGAGACTAAATGTTTTTCAAGCCAAACCCATGCAGAAGCTGCAGCTTTTTGCCGTTACGGGACTGGTTGTGGTATTGTTGGCGATTATAGTGATTGTACACAGAAATATTTTAAGCCCTATCAAAAAGCTTGGGGAAGGTGTAGATCGAGTCAATTATGCAAATACGGAGATGAAAATCGATTATCATAAAAAGAATGAGATCGGACAGTTGTGCCGGCAATTTGAAAATATGGCGGCGAGGATTAGAGATTCATATATACAACAAAATGAAATGGTTGCAGCTATCTCCCATGATATACGCACCCCCCTTACTTCCGTGATGGGGTATATAGAAAGAATGACGGATAAGAAGCTTTCCGATGCAAAGCAAAAAGAATACTTGGACATTGTATACAGGAAAGCCCAGGACATCGAAAAACTTGTTCAGCAGCTTTCTGCCTATACAAAGAATGAAATTGAATTGAATGAGGCAAAAGAGCCGATCAATATGAAAGTATTTATGATGATGTTGTGTGAACAGTATCGGACCGAACTGCAAAGTATGGACGTTACTTTTCAATATAGCTGTGATCTGGAAGAAGATGTGACGGCTGAAATAGACAAGAATAAAATAAAACGGGTTTTTTCAAACCTGATTGGAAACGCCTTAAAATATGGCGGACATCATATGCATATACAAATTCGTTTTTGGAGGGAAAAGAATCATTTGTATGTCTCGGTTGAGGACAATGGACAGGGACTGCCTGAGGAAGAATTGGACAATATTTTTCATAAATTTTACCGTGTTGAAAAGTCGAGATCGAGAAATCAAGGCGGGATCGGATTGGGGCTTTCAATTTGCAGCAGCATTATCGAAAGTCATCAAGGAGAGATATGGGCCGAGCACGGAGAATGGGGCGGACTTAAAATTGTGTTTAACTTACCGATCAAGAAGTTTAACAAAAATTAATAAATCTTAATTTTTTCACTATTTTTATTTAATAAATGAATATTAGAATGAAGCTAGTAAAGATAACCAACTGCAAAATGCCTTTTTAAAGTTGGTTATCTGCATATTTGGAAAGATTTGGAGGGATTGTGATGAAAGTCAAATATACTAGCTTCTTTATTGTTTTGTCAATTTTTGCTTTAGTCGCTTCGGGATGTGGCTCACGGGATACGACTACGATGGCGGAACAAAATATTGAAAAGGTGGTAGCGGTCAATACTGCAAAAGTTGCAAAAACAACCGTTGAATCGGTTGTTACCTTAAACGGTAAGGTGAAGCCCATACAGGAGATTAATATCATTCCCAAAATGGGTGGAAAAGTAAGTGCTGTTCATTTCGACGTAGGGCAGCAGGTTAACGAACAGGATGTTCTTTTTGTATTGGATGATGAAGATATGCGTTTGCAGGTTGAGCAGGCGGAAGCGGCATTGAAGGTTGCAAAGGCCGGTCTGGCAAAGGCAGAGGGCGGAGCGACCGAACAACATCTGAGCCAGTTGAGAGCTTCGGTGCTGACGGCTGAAACCAACTATAACGATGCAAAACTAAACTATGACAGAATGAAGCAATTATTTGAGACAGGGGCAGTTGCGCAGCAAGCGTTTGAAGGGGCAGGCTCTCAGCTCAAGATTGCAGAGGAACAGCATCGTTCGGCCAAGACAGCGCTGGAACTTACGGAGAATAAGATCAATCCTGAAAATGCAGCGGCAGCCCAAGCGCAGGTGCAACAAGCCCAGGCGGCTTACAATGTTGCCAAGTCCAAACTGGACCATACGGTGATTACATCTCCTATTACGGGCATTGTTGCGGCAAATAACGTCGATGTGGGTGAACTCGTGGGCAGTTCCGGTGTTGCGATGAGTGTTATAGATATTTCTTCGGTTACCGTTGATGTGGATGTACCGGAAAATATGATTAATAAAATCCGTTTAAACGACAAGGTGAACGTGCACATTAGTGCGGCAGAAGGCCAATCTCTGGAAGGCAAAATTATAACCGTTAGTCCCAGCGCGGATGCCAAGACACAGAGTTACCCGGTAAAAATAGAGATGGTCAATGAAAAAGGTCTGCTAAAAGGCGGTATGTTTGCAGAAGTCAAATTAAATGCTGACAAAGCGGAAGATGCGGTTGCAGTACCTTTGAAAGCAGTTATAAACGAAGACGGCAAGCATATTGTATATGTGGTAAACGGAGATAAAGCGGAAAAGAGAGAATGTGAATTGGGGTTTGTGGATGAGCAATATGCCCAGGTTATTAGCGGACTGGCAGAAGATGAGACGGTGATTATCAAAGGCCAGCACTATGTTCAGGACGGCTCAAAAGTTGTAATAGTCAATCAATGAAGGTAGTCTTTAATTTTGCAAAGGGAGAGCATGAGGTGTTAACATATGAAATTACATGATATTTCAATTAAAAGACCTGTAGCGGTTTTGATGTGTGTATGCATTATTATACTGTTTGGTGTAGTATCGTTAATGAACTTGGCGGTTGATTTATTTCCTGAAATGAATATTCCTATTGTTGTTGTATCTACTACTTATGAGGGCGTAGGACCGAAAGAAGTGGAAAATCTGGTCACCATACCTATTGAAAATGTAGTAGCAACCGTAGGAAATGTGGATTCGGTAACTTCTACGTCATCCCAGGGAAATTCCTTAGTGGTCGTCGAATTTGTAGACGGTACGGATATGGATTTTGCCGCACTGGAAGTCCGGGAAAAAGTTGATTTGATCAAAAAATATTTGCCGAGTGATGCGGATATGCCCACGATTATGAAAGTAGACCCTAGTATGATGGCTGTTGCAGGTTTTGGGATTACAGGCAGCGGAGATGAAGTAAAATTAAAAACCTTTGTGGAAGATCGGGTCAAACCCAGATTGGAAAAACTGGAGGGTGTTGCTTCTGTTAACGTAAGCGGAGGGAAAACGAGGGAAGTCAAAATAGAAGTAGATCCGGATAAAATGTCGGGTTATGGTATATCCTTCGAACATATCGCCAATGTGCTTAGAAGCGAGAATTTAAATCTTCCCGGCGGTTCTGTGGAGTATGGGGACAAAAACTTAATTGTGCGAAGCAGGGGAGAATTTGAAACCTTAGAGCAGATCGAAAACATCGCCATCCCTGTTCCGGGCAAAGGCAATATTTATTTGCGCGATGTGGCGGAGGTCATAGATGATTTTAAAACCGTCCATTCATATACCCGTATGAACGGGGAAAGAAGTATCGGGATTTCGATACAAAAGCAGGCAACGGCCAATACGGTCACGGTTGTAGAATCGGTCAAAAAAGAAATCAACAGCATAACAGCCGAGTACCCGGAGGTTGATATCGTTCTGGCCTATGACCAAGCTGAGTTTATCACTGACACCATCGATACGGTTGTAAGAAATGCCGTTATAGGTGGGATATTGGCGATCATCGTACTATTTGTATTTTTGAAAAATATAAGAACCACATTTATTGTAGGCACGGCCATACCCGTTTCTATTATTGCTACCTTTTCATTGATGTACTTTGGGAATTTGACCTTAAATATGATTTCCTTAGGCGGATTGGCCCTTGGGATAGGAATGCTGGTAGACAATGCCATTGTGGTTATCGAGAATATTTACAGGTACAGGCGGGAAGGGCACGGCAGAATGGAAGCTGCACGGCTGGGTACCCAGGAGGTAGGCGGTGCGGTTGTTGCGTCTACGTTAACAACGATCGGGGTATTTTTACCCATTCTTTTCACCGAAGGCATGATCGGACAGCTTTTTAAAGAGTTGTCACTGACGGTTATGTTTTCCCTATTAGCTTCGTTGGTGGTGGCCTTAACGCTGATTCCTATGTTAAGTTCCAAATTTTTAAGAATGGTTAAGCCCCACGAAGCCAATAAGAATAAATTCTTAAACGCTGTTCTGAACAAATGGGATGATCTGTTTAATGCCCTTGCAGGTGTTTACGGACGCTTATTGAGATGGGCGCTGGGGCATAGGAAGACCATAGTATTTACGGCTGTGGGCGCATTGATTTTAGCGCTGGCGTGTTTTCCGATCATGGGATTTGAATTCATGCCTAAAATGGACCAGGGTCAATTATCCGTTAGTATTGAACTGCCTCAAGGGACGGTGCTGGAAGAAACGGATGACATTACAAATAAGGTAGAACAGATAGTGACGAAGATTCCGGAAGTAGATAAAATCTTTGTGACTGTCGGTGGAAGCGGTGGATTTTTGAATGCCGCCAGCCTTAATACATCTAATATTGATATCACATTAAAACCTTTGGCCGAAAGGAACAGAAGTGCGGACGCCGTAGCGGACAGTATCAGAACGGAAGTGGAAAATATTCCGGGCGCCGATATCAAAGTTAATGCGGTCAGTCAGGGCATGGGAGGTTCGAGCGGTTCGGCGGTATCCATCAATATCAAAGGGGATAGCTTGGAAAGATTGGAGCAGCTCTCTCAGGAAGTGAAAGAGGTTGTTAAAAATGTTGAGGGGACAAGACAGGTAGAGTCAAGCATAGCGGACGGAAGTCCGGAAGCGCAGATTTATATTGATCGTGATAAAGCGTCCTATTACGGATTGAGTACCGCCCAAGTCGGTTCATATATTCGAACGGCGATGGACGGACAGATAGCAACAAGATATAAAATCGAAGGGGATGAAATTGACGTTAGGATACAGTATCCGGAACAGGATACAAAGACTTTTGAGCAGTTAAAAAACGTCAAAATCATGACCCAGACAGGGAGTGAAGTCGCCTTAACCGAGATCGCCCGTATTGATATTGAGAAGGGGCCGGTTGCGATTAGCCGGGACGCACAGCAAAGAGTTGTGAGCGTAACTGCCGATGTCTTCGGACGTGATATAGGAAGCGTGAACAATGATATTCAAGACGAATTGAAGTATGTAAGCCTTCCCGACGGGTATGCCTTTACATTCGGAGGAGAGGCCCAAGATATGACCGAATCGTTCCAAAGCTTAGCATTTGCATTGATATTAGCGGTAATATTGGTATATATGATTATGGCTGCACAATTTGAATCACTGCTTCATCCGTTTACCATTATGTTCTCTGTGCCCTTGGCATTTGTGGGTTCGGTTATCGGTCTTGTGATCACCAACAGGGCTTTAAGTGTGCCGGGCTTTATAGGGGTGATTATGCTGGCCGGTATTGTTGTCAATAATGCCATTGTGCTGGTGGACTATATTAATACGCTGCGGAAAGACGGCATGGAGCGTTTGGAAGCGATTTTAAAAGCAGGTCCCACAAGACTGAAACCGATCTTGATGACAACATTAACAACGGTGCTGGGACTGGTGCCGATGGCATTAGGGATTGGAGAAGGTGCGGAAACGCAGGCGCCGATGGCAACGGTTGTAATAGGAGGACTTTTGAGTTCAACCGTGTTGACGTTGGTGGTCATACCCGTTATCTATACCTTATTTGATGATATTGCAGCAAAAGCGAAAGCAAAGAAAACCGCTCAACCCAATCAAACCCATATACGTATTTCTTAAATAGAGTGAATGGGAAAAAGTATGCCCAGAGGGGTGTTAATGAAGAATTAAGAATGAAGAATTAGATGATTGGTTATGCGTGAATGATTCTAAAATAGACAATAAATCATAGGTTGCTTTAGGGGCTGTTATCGCCGCATTCTTAACCCTTAGCTCTCAGCCCTCAGCTACTTTTTTGTCTTGGCATACCGGCTGTTGGATATTGAACTTTAAAATCGGATTTATATTTGGACAAACAATTTAGAACCATCATTGTTTGTCCAAATGTAGTTTAAGGTTTAAAGTTCATTATCTTTGTTGGGGTAATTTTCCTTAACCAGATTTTACACATGACAAAGTTATCAATTGACGAGACGGTTATTATAATATATAATTAGATAGCTAAATCATTAAGGAAGTTAATGATATGTAAAGTGAACTTTATGTGTAGGGTGAACGAAACATCGAATGCAAAACGATATAGGAGTAAGGTGATATAGATGGAAAAGAGGAATTACGAACTGGGAAATGCGAGTATAGGCCGATTATTGATTAAATTTTCCACCCCGGCTATTATAGGCATGGTTACCAATGCCCTTTATAACCTTGTAGATACGATTGTTGTAGGGCAAGGCGTCGGCACACTTGCAATCGCGGCATTGACCATCGCGTTTCCCATTATGATGTTAAATATGGCAGTCGGTATGACAATAGGAGTAGGAACGGCATCCATTGTGTCACGTAATTTAGGAGCAGGCAATCATGAAAAAGCCTATAAGGCTGCGGGGAATGCTTTTGTTGTTTCATTTTTGTTAGGAACCGTCATGAGCGTATTGGGATTAACCTTTATTGATCCGTTGCTGAAGCTCTTTGGCGCAACGGAAACTATTTTGCCCTATGCCAAACAATATATGAGCATTATTTTTATTGGAACGCCTTTTTTTACATTTGCGGTGACAGCCAATAATATTGCACGAGCCGAAGGCAGCCCTTTTATAGCAATGATCGGCATGATGGTGGGAGCCATATTAAACATCATTCTAGACCCTATTTTTGTGTTTGACTGGGGTTTGGGGATGGGAATCCGAGGGGTTGCGCTGGCAACAATTATTTCCCAATTTGCGAGTTTTGCTTTTTTGGCTATTTATTTTGTCCGTGGTAAAAGCGCGCTGCATCTTAAACTGCATCATTTATATTTGGATTTGAAACTGCTGCGGGAAACCTTTGCCGTAGGGTTTGCGTCTTTTGCACGACAGGCTGCGGGCAGCCTTGTAAGCGTTATTCTCAATAATTTGTTAGGGTTTTACGGAGGCGACTTGTACATTGCCATATTCGGTGTTATCAACAGGATACTGATGTTTATGCTGATGCCGTTATTTGGGATTGTACAGGGACTGCAGCCGATCGTAAGTTTTAATTACGGCGCCAAAAAGTTAACCCGTGTCAAAAAGTCGCTGCAGTTATCCTTTATTGTTATAACTGCTTTTATGACAGGGTCTTGGTTGATACTAATGCTTTTTCCCGGGTTTGTCATGGGTATTTTCAGCAGGGATAACGTATTGATAGAGACGGGGATACCGATTATGAGAATACTGATTGCCGTCCTGCCCGTCATAGGCATACAAATTGTAGGGGCAACTTACTTTCAAGCTGTCGGCAAAGCACTGCCTGCCGCCATTTTATCCATGTCGCGCCAGATATTGTTTTTGATTCCCTTAGTGCTGGTATTGCCGTTGTTTTTAGGGTTGACAGGCATATGGATCACTTTTCCGATTGCAGATTTACTGGCAACCACTCTGACCTCAATATGGTTCTTAAAAGAGGTTAAAACGCTAACGGAAGATGGAGAAGGGGAAATAGTGGGAAGGTAATGCTTGTTTGGCACCACGGAAGTTTAAAAATCCTGATGCTGTGGTTCTTTATCTTTTGTATGTGTTATGCGAAAATATAGATATTACACTTAATGCCGGTGTTTGTTATCCGTATGAATCACAAATTTTATTGCGAAAGATATAGATGGAGGGTAAGATCAATGCGTATATTGAAAAAATCAAGTAAATTGGATAATGTCTGCTATGACATTAGAGGACCGGTAGTGCAAGAAGCGAAGCGTCTGGAAGAAGAGGGGTATAAAATTACAAAATTGAATATAGGCAACCCGGCGCCTTTCGGATTTGACGCACCGGATGAAGTCATACATGACGTGATTATCAATCTAAGCAATGCCCAGGGGTATTGCGAGTCGAAGGGCGTTTTTGCCGCACGGAAGGCCGTTATGCAGTATTGTCAGCAAAAACAAATAAGAAATGTTGAGATAGAAGATATCTTTACGGGAAATGGTGTGAGTGAACTGATTGTGATGGCCATGCAGGCCTTGCTGGATGATGGAGATGAAATACTGGTGCCGGCGCCGGATTATCCGTTGTGGACGGCCGCAGTCAATCTTTCCGGGGGGAAAGCGGTACATTACCTTTGCGACGAAGAGTCGGACTGGTATCCCGACCTTAAAGATCTGGAGGCCAAGATTACACCGAATACCAAGGGGATTGTTGTAATCAACCCCAATAATCCTACCGGTGCCGTATATCCCAAAGAGGTGCTGGAAAAAATCGTAGAGCTTGCCCGTGAGCATCATTTGATTGTATTCTCCGACGAGATATACGATAAAATTTTGTATGATGGAGAACAGCATGTATCTACCGCTTCATTATCCGATGATGTGCTGTTTCTAACGTTTAACGGTTTGTCCAAATCTCACCGTATTGCGGGGTTCAGAGCGGGATGGCTGATTATAAGCGGTAATAAGGAGGGCGCCGAAGGGTATATCGAAGGGTTAAATATGATGGCAGGCATGCGATTATGCAGCAACGTACCTGCCCAATATGCGATTCAGACGTCCTTGGGCGGATATCAAAGCATTAACGAATTGATTGTACCGGGAGGACGCTTAAGAGAACAAAGGAATTGCTGCTATAAACTGCTCAACGATATTCCCGGTATATCCTGTACAAAACCGAAAGGGGCCTTCTACCTATTTCCGAAAATCGATGTAAAAAAATTCAACATCACCGATGACCGGAAGTTCGTATTGGATCTTCTATTGCAAAAGAAGATTTTGCTTGTACAGGGATCGGGCTTTAACTGGCCGCATCCCGACCATTTTAGAATTGTTTTTCTGCCCACGGTACAAGAATTGACGTCGGCTATTCATAAATTGGAAGAGTTTTTAGACGGGTATAGACAGTAAGCAATGAATGCAACAACGGTCTTTTTTGCAAAACCACCAAAGAAAAGGCCTGTAAATCCTTGTTTGCTGTGAAAAACAGTAAAAATATGAATGGACACAAAATTGTTCTTGCAAATCAAATTGAAATGTGTTAAAGTAGGTATAAGTTATATAACTTTATATCCTATAGGATCAAGCTAAATTGTTGTGACACAGCAGCCTACAATCGAATAGTAAACACTGAAAGCCATTTGTCGGTTTTTCAGTGTGGCAGTGAAGTCTTTTAAAGGACATATCGATTACACTAAGATGTGTAATACGATTGCTAATTTAAAAGGCTTTTTTTGTTCATATAAATTCAAAATTATTGAATAAATTCAAGATTTTAAAAGAGGGGGTATCTTGATGAGACAGGTCGCTATTTATGGAAAAGGTGGCATAGGAAAATCTACAACAACGCAGAATTTAACGGCAGGATTGGCCGAAATGGGTAAGAAGGTTATGGTTGTCGGGTGCGACCCGAAAGCCGACTCCACCCGATTGCTGCTGGGAGGACTTGCACAAAAAACCGTATTGGATACATTGAGAGAAGAAGGGGAAGACATTGAACTGGAAAACATCATGAAAGTGGGTTATGGCGGTACGAAATGTGTGGAATCCGGCGGGCCTGAGCCGGGCGTGGGATGTGCCGGCCGGGGGATTATTACATCCATAGGCATGCTGGAAAGCCTTGGCGCCTATGAGGCAGAACTGGATTATGTCTTTTACGACGTATTGGGGGATGTGGTTTGCGGGGGCTTCGCAATGCCGATCCGTGAAGGCAAAGCACAGGAGATCTATATTGTTGCAAGCGGTGAACTGATGGCATTATATGCGGCAAACAATATTTCAAAAGGGATTCAAAAGTATGCAAAAACCGGTGGTACGCGGTTAGGGGGAATTATCTGCAACAGCAGAAAGGTTGACGGTGAGCGTGAACTTTTGGAAGCCTTTGCAAAAGAATTGGGAAGCCAGCTCGTCTATTTTGTGCCCCGTGACAACCTGGTCCAGAGAGCGGAAATCAATAAAAAAACGGTGATCGATTATGCGCCCGGAGAAGGGCAGGCCGACGAATATAGGGGACTGGCAGGCGCTATTGACGGAAATGACATGTTCGTCATTCCGAAACCCATGGTGCAGGATAGACTGGAAGAATTGATGATGGAATTCGGTATGCTGGAACTTTAGACAAAAAGCATTAATAGAGCCGTTTGAAAATGTGAGGAGGATATAACTATGATTATGGTAAGAGCAATCGTAAGACCCGAAAAAGTGGGGATCGTACTGTCCGAATTGTGTGATGCGGGATTTCCGGCGGTTACTAAGATTGATGTGGTAGGACGTGGGAAGCAAAGAGGGGTAAAAGTGGGCGATATCCATTACGATGAGATTCCCAAGGAAATGCTGCTGCTTATCGTCAAAGATGAATACAAGGATGACGTGGTCAGGATTATTATGAGGAGTGCGAAAACGGGAGAAAAGGGTGCTTTTGGGGACGGAAAGATTTTCATAAGCCCTGTGGAGGAAGCCTATACGATTAGTACGCAAAGCAAAGGGTTATAAGGAGGGGGAGAGGCAATGAAAGAGGTTATGGCCGTGATTCGCATGAATAAGGTGAATCAAACGAAGCAAGCCCTGCTGAAAGCGGGATTCCCTTCTATTACTTGCAGAAAAGTATTGGGAAGAGGAAAAAAGAAAATTGACTACGCCTTGATACAAGAGGTGTTAAATGGAGTGGAACTGCAGGATAACCAAGTGGCGGAACAGCTTTCCGAAGGGCATCGCTTAATTCCCAAAAGGCTGTTTACAATGGTTGTCAAGGATGAAGAGGCGGGAAAAGCAGCAGAAGTGATTATGAGTGTAAACAGCACGGGCAATCCGGGGGACGGCAAGATATTTGTACTGCCCCTACTGGATGTGATCCGGGTGAGGACAGGTGAAACCGGGGAAGAAGCCATCTGAAAACGGTGTGCAGTCAAAGAGCAACCATCATTGAAGTGAGGTGAAGGGATTTGGAGAGAAATCAAATTGTGGAAAAAGTATTGGAGAAATATCCGGCCCGTGTTTATAAAAATCGTAAAGCCCATATGCTCGTGAAAGAAAATACCGGGGAAAATCAAAAGATTCAGGCAAATACGCGAACGGTACCGGGCATTATCACCAATAGAGGATGTTGTTATGCGGGCTGTAAAGGGGTTGTGCTGGGACCGTTAAAAGATATGGTGCACATTGTCCACGGTCCGATAGGATGTGCCTATTATACCTGGGGAACCCGCAGAAATAAAGCAAAGCAGGTGGGTGACGAGAAGAACTTTCTGAATTATTGTTTTTCTACGGATATGCAGGAGAGTGATATTGTTTTTGGCGGCGAAAAGAAGTTAAAACAGGCCATTCAAGAAGCCGTTGAAATCTTCAATCCGCAGGCGATCAGCATTAGTGCCACATGTCCCGTGGGACTGATCGGGGATGATATCAATGCCGTCGCAGCAGAGGCGGAGAAGCTTTACGGCATCAAAGTAATGGCATTCAATTGTGAGGGTTACAAAGGGGTGAGCCAGTCGGCAGGACACCATATTGCAAACAATGCCTTGATGAAGCATGTGATCGGGATGGGACAGGTTCAACCGGCCCAATACGCCGTCAATATTTTGGGAGAATACAATATCGGCGGAGACGGCTGGGAAATTTCCAGGGTCTTGGAAAAGATAGGGTATCACATTGTGACCATCATGACCGGGGACGGCAGCTATGAAACACTAAAAAATGCCCATAAAGCGGATTTGAATCTTGTCCAATGTCATAGATCCATTAATTATATTGCGGAAATGATTGAGGAAAAATATGGTACGCCCTGGCTTAAAGTGAATTTTCTCGGATTGAGCAGTACTATCGAAACGCTCCGCGACATGGCAAAGTATTTTGATGATCCGGCACTGACCCGGCGAACGGAAGAAGTGATCGCAGAGGAAATGGTTGAGCTGGAGGGTGTAATGCGATATTATAAAGAAAAGCTGGAAGGGAGAACGGCCTTCCTGTTCGTAGGGGGTTCAAGGGCGCATCACTATCAGGTATTGTTAAAGGATCTGGGTGTTGAAACGGTGATGGCAGGATATGAATTTGCCCACAGGGACGACTATGAAGGGCGGGAAGTCATTCCTGACATTAAGGTGGATGCCGATAGCAAAAATATTGAAGAGTTAAAGGTAGAAAAGGATGAAAAAAACTACCGTGTACATCTTTCGCCGGAGAAATATGAACAGTTGAAAAAGGAAATTCCGTTAAGCTATTACGGCGGAATGATTAAAGAAATGAGAGACAACAGTATATTGGTAGACGACCTGAACCACCATGAAACGGAGGCATTTGTAAAGATTTTGAAACCGGATATGTTTTTCTCCGGGATTAAGGATAAATACGTCATCCAAAAGATGGGCGTTTACTCGAAGCAGCTGCATTCCTACGATTATTCGGGACCGTACGCGGCCTTTAAAGGGGCACTGAATTTTGCAAAGGATCTGGACATGGGCGTATATACCCCGGGATGGAAATACGTAACCGCTCCTTGGAAGACGGAGCCGATGTTAGAAGGAATGCTGATCGGAGGTGAGAATTAATGTTGGATTTGACACCCAAAAAAATAACAAGCAGAAAGGGTCTGAGAATCAATCCTGCCAAGACCTGTCAGCCTATTGGCGCAATGTATGCGGCACTCGGTATTTATAAATGCCTGCCGCACAGCCACGGTTCTCAAGGCTGCTGTTCCTATCACAGGATGCAGCTGACCAGGCATTTTAAAGACCCGGTCATGGCGTCCACGAGCTCCTTTACGGAAGGTGCTTCCGTTTTCGGCGGCGGAGCCAATCTCAAAACAGCGATTAAGAATGTTTTTACCATTTATAACCCTGATATTATGGCCGTGCATACAACCTGCTTGTCCGAAACCATCGGAGACGACCTCGGAACCATTATTGCACAAGCGGATGTACCGGAAGGGAAAAGGGTGATTCATGCAAGCACACCCAGTTATGTAGGGTCCCATATCACCGGCTTTTCCAATATGGTCAAAGGGATGGTACAATACTTAGCGGAAAACAGCGGTTTGGCAAACGGAAAAATAAATGTTATTCCCGGCTTTGTGAGCCCGGCGGAAATGCGGGAAATCAAAAGAATCCTGACGTTGATGGGGATTGAGTATATTATGTTTCCCGATACCAGCGGTGTAGTTGATGCGCCTATGACAGGGGAGCACGACATGTATCCGGAAGGCGGGACAAGGGTAGAGGACATCATTGATACGGGAAATTCCGATCTGACGGTTGCCCTGGGAAGCTTTGCCTCGGAAGACGGGGCGGTGGAACTGGAGAAAAAATGTAAGGTGCCGTTTAAAACGTTAGAGATACCTATCGGGATAGAAGCAACGGACCGGTTGATATCGGCATTGGCAAAAGCCGTGCACAGGGAAGTTCCCGGTGTGCTGGAAGAAGAAAGGGGACAGCTGGTGGACATCATGTTGGACAGCCACTCCTATTTCTACGGTAAAAAAGTGGCCATATCCGGTGATCCGGATATGGTGACCGGATTGACGGAATTTGTCATGAGTCTGGGGATGATACCTCAATATGTATTGACAGGTACACCGGGAAAGGCCTTTGAAAAGCGCATCAATAGGATGCTGGAAGGGGCCGGTATGGAAGGCTGCGTGGTGAAAAGCAGCGGAGACCTGTTCGAACTTCACCAGTGGATTAAAAACGAACCGGTGGACCTGCTCCTGGGAAACAGCCATGCAAAGTACATCGCGAGGGCGGAAGACATTCCCCTTGTAAGGGTGGGATTTCCCATACTGGATAGATATGTGCATCACTATTTGCCCACGGCAGGCTACAGAGGGGCCATGAGATTGATCGAAATGATGACCAATGCACTATTGGAACGGCAGGACCGGGACTGTGCCGATGAAGACCTGGAATTGGTGATGTAAAAGTGCCGGAAGATGAATGATGCGGGGAACGTGTTTCCTTCCCGTTTTCCGCACCTATATTTTTGAAAGGGGGGGCGGCAATATGGCGGATCTGAACGCAGCAGATATCATACAAGAGAGAGAAGAATTTATTTGCGTGAATGCCAAAGATAAGGACGAAAGCTTAAAGTGTGACAAAGATAGTATAGCGGGTACGGTAAGCCAGAGAGCCTGTGTCTATTGCGGTGCAAGGGTGGTTTTGAATCCTGTTACCGATGCTTTCCATATTGTCCACGGGCCTATAGGATGTGCGAGCTATACCTGGGACATCCGGGGCAGTCTTTCAAGCGGTCCCGAAATCTATCGAAACAGTTTTTCGACGGATATAAGAGAGCATGAGGTGATTTTCGGCGGAGAAAAGAAATTATCTGCCGCCATTGATGAAATTGTCCGGCAGTATAGCGCCAACCCTCCGAAAGTTATTTTTGTTTATGCCACCTGTATTATCGGTGTGATCGGAGATGACATAGATGCGGTATGCAAGGCGGCGGAGCGGCAATACGACATCCGGGTCATTCCCGTCAAATCCCCGGGATTTGCCGGTAACAAATCTGTGGGATACAAGGCCGCATGTCATGCCCTTTTGCGTTTGATGGGTGAAAACAAAAGGGGAAAAAAGATACGAGGCATTAACTTTTTGGGAGACTTTAACCTGGCGGGAGAGATGTGGATCTTAACCGATTATCTGAGACAAATCGGAGTAAACGTGGTATCGAAGTTTACGGGAGATGCCCGGTGTGAAGAACTGATGCAGGCGCCGCAGGCAACGCTTAATATTGTCCAATGTGCCGGTTCCATGACTTATCTGGCAAAGCAAATGGAACAGAAATATGGCATTCCCTATATAAAGATCAGTTTTTTCGGCATGGAGGATATTAAGCTTTCATTAAAGCGCATTGCCGAAGCGATGGGTGATCAAAGCGTGATGGAAAAGGCAGAACAATTGACGGTTGAGCGGGAAAAGGAAGTGGGGCCGCAATTGGCCTATTATCGGGAACGGCTGCGGGGGAAAAAGGTTGCGATTTATGTTGGGGGCGGATTTAAAGCGATTTCACTGATCAAACAATTCAATGATCTGGGTATGAAGACCGTCATGGTCGGTACCCAGACAGGAAAAGCGGAAGACTATGAAATCATCAGGAGTATATCCGATGAAGGAACCGTTATTCTAGATGACAGCAACCCCTATGAACTGGAAAAATTCATGCTGGAAAAGGGTGCGGATATCCTTGTGGGCGGTGTCAAGGAAAGGCCGCTTGCCTATAAACTGGGGATTGCATTTTGTGACCATAATCATGAAAGAAAGCATCCGTTGGCCGGATTTGAAGGCGCGGTTCACTTTGCCCAGGAGATACACTTGACGGTGAACAGTCCCGTATGGAAATTTGTAAGAGGGGAGGGAGCAGGATGAAAAACAGGAATTTTGTCAATTTAAGTGTTAATCCATGTAAGATGTGTATGCCCATGGGTGCCGCATTGGCCTTTAAGGGAATTGAAAACAGCATGATGCTGCTCCATGGTTCCCAGGGCTGCAGCACATATATCAGAAGGCACATGGCAACACATTTTAACGAACCGGTGGATATCGGCTCCTCATCGCTGACGGAACAGGGTACGGTATACGGAGGTGCGGAGAACCTGAAAAAAGCGATCAAAAACGTGATAAAGCTGTACAATCCGGAAGTCATCGGCGTTGCCACCACCTGTCTTGCAGAAACGATAGGGGAAGACATTGCACACATTACGGATGAATTCAAAGCCCAGGAAGACTTGAGGCACCTGCCGATCATTCCCGTTCCGACACCGGGATACGGCGGTACGCAATTTGAAGGATATTACGCGGTATTGAGGAAAGCCGTGCAGGTGCTTGCCCGGGACAGGGCAAAGCATCGTAAAATAAACGTAATTGCGTCCCATTTAAACCCCGGTGATATCAGGCATATCAAGGGGATATTGGATCTCTTCAAGATAGAATATATACTGCTCCCCGATATTTCACGGACATTGGATGGGCCTTATGCAGAAAAATACCGGAGAATATCGGCGGGCGGCACAACAATAGAAGATATTCGGTGTATGGCCGGGGCGGCGGCGACCGTTGAAATGGGGCTCACGGTAGATCAGAAATATTCCCCCGGCAGATATTTGGAGGAAAGGTTCGGGGTGCCGCTGCACCAATGTGCGGTTCCCATAGGGCTTGCAAATACCGATGCCTTTGTGAATCTAATTTCCCGGGTGACGGGCAAGCTGGTTCCGGCCCGGCTTAAGGAGCGGCGGGGAAGGTATATTGATGCCATGATTGATTCTCATAAGCATAATGGGCAAGGCAGAGCGGTGATATTCGGCGAACCGGAGCTGGTATATGGTATCACGGACTTGTGTCTTGAGAATGGCGTTAAGCCCGTGGTTATTGCTACGGGGGCCAAAAATAATAGGTTGAAGGAATTGCTGAAAGCAGGGCTTGACAATATGGAAGAAAAATGTGTGCTGTTGGATGACACGGATTTTGAGACCATTCAAAAGTACGCCAAGGATCTTCGGGCCAATCTGTTGATCGGGAATTCCGACGGCAAGTGGATTGAAGAGAAAGAAGGCATTCCGCTGGTGAGAATCGGTTTTCCGGTGCATGACCGCATAGGTGCACAGCGAAAGGTCAGTACGGGCTACGAAGGTTCTATGGGATTTATGGATGCAATCACCAATACAATCCTGGAAAATAAAGAGAAAGCATACAGGAAAACCATGTACCGAAAGTATTATAAAGGAGACAAAAAAACGGAGAAAATGACCGTGAAGACAACGTTAAAGGCATTAAACCCGGTTGCCGGCAGAAAAAGCAATGAAGAAAAGACGGCGGCGCATCCCTGTTATCACCCGGGGGCCGGGGAGTGTGCCAGAATGCATCTTCCGGTGGCACCCAAATGTAATATCAGCTGCAATTATTGCAGCAGGAAGTATGATTGTCCCAATGAAAGCAGGCCGGGTGTAACGAGTGAAGTCCTAACGCCGGGGCAGGCCCTTGAAAAATATATTGAAGTGAAAAGCAAGGTAGAGCATTTAACGGTCGTGGGGATCGCGGGACCCGGTGATGCCCTGGCCGATTTTGAAAATACCAGGAAGACGTTGGCGCTGATCAGGGGCGAAGACCCGGAAGTCACCTTTTGTCTTTCCACCAACGGCCTGATGCTGCCGTTTTATGCCAATGATTTAATCCGTGCGGGGGTGTCCCATGTGACTGTTACCGTCAACGCCATTGATACGGCAATAGGGGCAAAAATATATAAAAATGTCCGTTATCTGGGCAATAGGCTGGAAGGAGAAGCGGCTGCCAAGGTTCTGAGAGATAATCAATTGGCGGGGCTTCGATACCTATCTTCCGCAGGTGTTGTTTGCAAGGTAAACATTGTGATGATACAAGGGGTGAATGACAGCCATGTTCCTGAGGTGGTCAAGACGGTCAAAAAATGCGGGGCTTTTATGACCAATATCATGGGGATGATTCCCGCACCGGGCAGTGTATTTGAGGGGCTGCCGGCAATCGGTGACAAGGCCTTGCATGAGATGAGAAAGCAATGTGAGAAGGATATTAAACAAATGTATCACTGCCGGCAGTGCAGGGCCGATGCAATCGGCACACTGGACAATGACCGCTCCGGCGATTTTAGAAATACCGGTTGTCACGTTGCCGAACGGGTGAATGACCGTCAAAAACCGGCGAAACTATCGGAAAGGGAGAAGGCCTGTACGGGTTGTGCCGTGAACCGATAGGACAAGAGGAAGAATAGCTGAGTGTTGAGCGTTGAGAATGCTGCACTAACAGGCCCTAAGCTTTTTCATAATATTCTTTCAACGCAGCTAAATGCACCTGCCGAGGTTGAAAAGAGTTTGATAGCCGAGCGTTGAGGGATGGGCACGTGCAATAGGAAAAGGGAGGAATTGATGATGGTAAAACCGAAGCACCATGTTTTTGCCTGTACAAGTTCAAGGATCAACGGGCGGCAGCAGGGATTCTGCCATTCCAAACAAGGGGTAGAGATTGCAGGCAGATTGATGGAATGTATCGAAGAATATGAACTGAGCGGAGAGGTAATGATTACCAATACCGGTTGTTTCGGCATATGTGATAAGGGGCCGATCCTGGTGGTGTATCCCGAAGCGGTATGGTACGGCAATGTCACACCGGACGATGTAGAAGAAATTGTAGCATCCCATCTTGAAAACGGGCAGATTGTAGAAAGACTGCAAATAAAATGAGCAGTCGTTGTATAAAAGGATTGCGGGCATTGTTGGTAAGTGTCTTGATGCTCGTATTATGCGGGGGATGTACCGTCGAACCCGCTTCAAGGCCTGCGGAGATTATTGTCTTTGCTGCCGCAAGCCTGACGGAGAGCTTTACGGAAATGGCCGATGCCTTTGAGCAGAAAGAAGATATAGAGGTGATGCTCAATTTTGCCGGAAGCCAGGCCCTTGCCACATCTGTCAGGCAGGGGACAAAAGCCGATGTATATGCATCGGCGAATATGAAATATATGGAGGATTTGATCGAAGCGGAGATCATTGAAGAAAGTGCTGTTTTTGCGAAAAACAGACTGGTAGTGTGCAGAAATAAAGGGAGTGAAAGAGAGATCAAAGACCTTGAAGACCTGGCGAAGGATGATCTCAGATTGATTACCGGGGATCAGGCGGTCCCGGTAGGGAGATATTTTTATGCGGCTGTTGACAAGGCCGTCAAAGATAAACGCATTGATGAAGCAGTCAGACAGAAAATCTTTGCCAATATTCGAAGCGAAGAAGTCAATGTAAAAGATATTGTCGGCAAGGTCATCCTTGGAGAAGCCGATGCAGGAGTGGTTTACGGGACGGATATCCATGGAAATAACCGGGATAGGCTTGAAACGGTGGAAATTGAAATCCTGGAAGAGGTGGCTGCGGAATACCCCATTGGGGTTGTTCGAACCGGTGTGCTTAAAAACGAAGCCCGGTTGTTTGTGGAGTTTGTTCTTTCCGATGCCGGTCGAAGGATTTTGAAAAAGCATGGTTTTGAGCTGGCCGAAGGAGGGAGATAAGATGGAGAGAATGGCCGGTTATTTGGAAAATACAGCCGCCCAAAGGCTGATAAAGGGGGAAACGACCCCGAAGTATAAAAAAAAGCGTGTTGACGCAGATCGAATTTTTTTACCGATTTCACTGCTGGTAGTCATTTTGTACCTATGCATCTTATGCGTCCCGATCATTGCAATTGCAAAACATGCCGGTCTCACCAACATTATGGGAACGCTGACAGATCCGAATTGTATCGGGGCAATCCGGTTAAGTGCCAAAACATCACTGATATCGGTTATGTTTACATTTTTATTGGGCACACCTACGGTTTTTTATTTATTTCATCGCAGGAACAGGCGATGGACCAAAGTACTTGACAGCATTGTGCAATTACCGATCGTACTTCCGCCGGCGGTGGCAGGTATCGGTTTATTACTGGCCTTTGGAAGAAACGGGTTGGTGGGTTCCGTGTTATCCCGCTATCATGTTGAGGTGGTTTTTACGCCTGCGGCCGTGGTGATTGCACAGTTTTTCGTTTCTTCAGCGCTATATATTCAAGTCCTGAGAACGGCTGTAGAAACGGTTCCCGGGGAACTGTTCGAAGTTTCATACGTATTGGGGGCAGGAAAAATAGAAACCGTTGTGAAGGTCATTCTACCCATGTTAAGCAAGCCGGTCCTTTTGGGACTTGTGCTGTCCTGGATTAGAGCATTGGGAGAATTCGGAGCCACCATCATGTTTGCAGGCAATATGTTAAATAGGACAAGAACAATCCCTTTACAAATCTATACCTTGATGCAGACGGATATGGCAATGGCGTCGGCAATGGCCGCGATGCTGTTTGTAATGACGTTTGTGCTGTTGATGGTTGTTAAAATATGGTTAAAGGAGCAGGGGTGATCATATGGCTGCTATGTTGCAAGGAAAGAATAGGTATATTACCGACAGAACGATTTTGCAGATGCCGGACAAGAAAAAAGATATCCCTCGGAAAGATTTGCGGGATTTTTGCGTGATGCTGGGCAGAGTAGGGGTCGATTTCATAGAGGTGGATCGAAAAACCTTTGAGGCGTTGGGTGCCTTGACGGAGGGAGTCCGGTATATTTTTAGAGTTGAAAAGGAAGAGGATATGAGGATGTGCTTCGAGCATGGTTTTAAGTATTGCGTGATGGGAAGCAGATCCCTGATGTGGGCACAAATGCAATATAAGCGGAAGTTAGAGAAAATAAAGACCATACTTGAGGTTGATGTGTATAACGCCCAAAAAACGGAACATTTAATCCGCTTAAAGGGTTTTATTGATTTCCAAGGAATATACGGCATCAGGATGAAAGGCTTGAGTCAAAGTATGCTGATCGACTGGCATGACATAATCGGTATGATCAAGGAATATTTGAGTGTCAAGGTGGATCTCTGTCCCGAAGACAAATATCATATGGCGACAGCAACAGGTGTGGAGGGTCTGATGAACGGTGCGGATTTTGTGACGGCGACGTTTGGGGGCAGCGGCGGATTGTACGGTTTTGCAGCGCTTGAGGAGGTATTATTGGCAGCAAAAGTAATCGGAGGACTGCGGGTGAGAGGAGATATGACCTTGCTGCCGGAACTGCGAAGGCTTTACGAAAAAATGACAGGAGAAAACGTCAAGGGGATAAAGCCGGTGGTCGGGGACGATATTTTTAAATACGAATCGGGTATCCACGCCGACGGCATACGGAAAAATCCCGCAACGTACGAGCCCTACGGGCCGGACGAAGTGGGGCAGCGGAGACAATTGATCTTAGGCAAGCATTCCGGCTCAAATGCTGTCATCATGAAGTTGAAGGAACTCTGTATAGATTGCGAAGGAAAGAATGTGACAGACATTTTAAAAAGAATGAGGGCAAAAAGCATACGGCTTAAGAGGAATGTGCCCGACAGCGAGTTTATAGCCTTGTGCAACGAATTGTGATAAAAAGGCGGTGAAAGAGAATGGATGTTGATATTGTAGATACGACGCTGCGTGACGGTGAGCAAAAGGCGGGGATAGCACTGGGTGTACGGGATAAAGTCAGGATTGCCCAGATCCTTGACAGCCTGGGTGTATTTCAGATTGAAGCGGGTATTCCGGCGATGGGAGGAGATGAAAAGGAAAGCATCACAAGGATGGCAGCGCTTGATTTGAATAGTAAAATATCTGCATGGAATAGGATGCATGTAGACGATATCCGGAAGTCGATGGAATGTGGTGCGGATATGATACATATATCCGTGCCGTCATCGGATATTCAAATCAAGGATAAATTGGGCAAAGATAGAGAGTGGGTTGTGGACCGTATGAAACGATGCATTGCCTTTACGAAAGACAGGGATTATGAAGTGACTATAGGATTTGAAGATGCTTCGAGGAGTGATTTCGACTTTTTGCTGCACCTATGCAGCATCGCATTTGCGGCAGGTGTCCGAAGGATCAGGTATGCCGACACGGTAGGGATACTTTATCCCGGAAGAATATTGAAAGAGGTCCGCAGCATACGAAGCCAAACAAAGATAGAGATAGAAATGCACGCCCACAATGATTTCGGAATGGCCGTTGCAAATTCCGTCGCCGCAGTAAAAGGCGGAGCAAAATACGTTGACTGTACCTTTGGCGGTATCGGTGAGAGGGCGGGAAACTGCAACTATATTCAATTTATCAGGGCATGGAGCGGGATTTCCGACAGGTGTATGATGTTGATATAAAAGCTTTGGAAGATGCGGAAAAAGAGATTATGGGCATTATTGGCAATCCTAAAGATCGGCTTACCTAGTACAAGAGATTGTACGGCAAGGGGCCGTTTTTTTTTGTTCTTTTTTACCGTAGGGACCATTTGCAAATAATTAGGAAGGAGAATAAAAAAGGCCGGAAGTGAATAAATTTCTAATTGAAATGTAACACTATACTTATAATGTTGCATTTTTCAATATATTCAATTTACCTTTAAATGCGGATTCGGACAATATTATTACAAAATATTATAATATTTTGTTTGATTTTAAATGTAACATTTTATATAATATTTTGATAAATAAACGTATTAAAGGAGTACTATTATGACAGTTGAACCTATTAGAAACAAATCCGAAATCAAGCAGATATACCATTATTTATACGGTAAAAATCCTAAATATGGACTTCTTTTTAAATTCGGCATTAATACGGGATTGAGAATCAGCGATATTCTCCCTTTAAAAGTTGAAGATATTTATAAAAAAGATGGCGAATTCCGCAACTATTTGGTGCTCAAAGAAAAGAAAACGGGAAAAGAAAAAAAAATTAAATTAAATAATGCCTTGCGTAAAACCATTGAAAATTACGTAAAGCACCAAGGACTTTCTCTATCATGCTATCTTTTTAACAGTCAAAAAGGCAGGCATATCGGACGCAGACAGGCTTATCGAATCTTAAAGGAAGCTGCAAACATCATTGGCATTGAAAATTTCGGTACTCACAGTTTACGTAAAACTTGGGGATACTGGACGTACAAGATATCATGCTATAACATCGG
>JAKSBV010000514.1 GCA_022360955.1 Bacillota bacterium | reverse complement strand
CATATTGCAGAGAATACTACGGTAAAGGGTTCAAGCAGGCCCAATCCAAACCATCCGAATGACAGTCGAAATCCGGGGAGAAGCATTATTGGCGGAGTTTTCGAAAACAATATTAGTAATATAAGGATTACGGGGCTAAAGGTTCATGGAACATATTACGGACATGTAATAAAACTTGTTGCATATAATGGTGCCGTTGTTGATAATGTGTATATTGAGGGTACTTTGCTTGATGGTATTGAGAATGTAGATAGTGAGCATACTGCAATTGTACTTATAGCGGAAGAGAACAGCCAGATAAAAAATGTTACGATTGATCTTGGCGAAGAAGCAGCAGATCCACAATATCATTATATAAAGGGAGATGTTGATGTTACTTTTGTAACTAATAAAAAATAATTGTAAGATTTGATTCATCAATATTGTAAATGGAAGTATATAAAGGATCATAATGAAAAAAGATTTGAGGAAGTGAGAAAATTAAAAATTATTAAAGGGGGGTCTAAAAATGTTGAAAACCAAGCAAAGGTGTTTGAAAACAATTGTATTATCATTGTTAATGGTGTGTATGGTGATGGTGTGTTTGATGCAGCAAGGAAATTTATTTCCAAGAGCATACGCTTCGAAAGGTGGTAATGCTGAAGTAGAAGAGACGGCTATGGAGCTTCAAATTAACAACCCAGCGATGAAGATTAATGGCATAGAGAAAGAAATTGATCCCGGTAAGGGGACAGCGCCTATCTTGGTGAATGGGACTGACAGAAAAACTATTATATCCAATCAGCAAAGTAATAACATTAATGCTGCACAAGGGCTTATCAGATTTTCTGTTGTAGAGCCCCAATCCAAATATCCGAGGGGATTAAAAGTATCGGAGCGTTATCGTGTGCTCGTAAAACCGGTATCTGACAATACACCTTGGGATACTTCCGCACACCTTACCGCAACCTATGACGCGTGGCCGGATTATCGGGATCCGGAGCATACCCCGCGAGCATACGTAGATAATCATGTTCATATCGCACAGGTAGATGCAAGTGAGAGAGTTCGTGTTAGAGTTGAGTTGATTGATGAAAGTGTCATAGATACTATTAAGCTAAAGCCCAGCCGGTATACCGAAATGAGAAGCACTCAAGAAAACGGACAAAATTGGGTTGAATTTGAAATAGATGCTAGTGTTTTTACCAAGCATGTTCTTGTAGAAATTAACGCTCCGGAGCAGGGTCCATATAGTGACGGTTTGGTGATTTTTGTAAATCCGATATCAAAAATGCCTAAAGGGAATGTGCTTGTTCTTCCGTCAGGGATAGTAGACAGCAGCCACCCGGCAATGAACGATATCAATGCAATCATTATTGAAGAAGACAGTCCCTATGATGCTATGTACATTCCGCAGGATACAATTGTTGACGGAAGAATCCAGGTTATTAAAAAGGGCTTTAAGATAGCCGGACGTGGAATGGTCATCGGATCTCGGTGGAAGTGGGGGAGAAGGGCGGAAGACTGGAGAGAAGGTAATTATGATCGGGAAATTTCTCCCGACGGAAGTATCCTTAAACCAATCGTCAAAGGTAGTGAGAACATGGAGGTTGAAGGCATTACCACTATTCATCCCTATCATTTTAACTACGAAGGCGCTATTTCTTATACTAATGCTAAAGCTTTTGGATGGCGGTTTACAAGTGATGCTTTTCATGGTACGATTATTCGCGGCTGCTTTGCCCGGGTAAATGATGACTCTACTTATTGCAACAAAGGAGTCATTGAGCATTGTACAATCTGGGCTATGCAAAACGGATCTCCATTCCAGTTGGGATGGGGGCAGAATGCTGCAAATGCAGGAGGCGGCACTCGTGTGACCGCATGTAATATTGTTCGTGGAGATTGGAGAACCAACAATGCCAACAATGCAGTTTTTTCAAGCAGATTAGGCTGTAACGGTGATTTAAAGGATGTGCGCTTTGAAGATATCAGGGTAGATGGCACCGTGTCAAGATTTATATCTTATGCTATGGCGAAGCATACCGGAAAACTTGAAAACTTTGTATTCAAAAATATTTGGTTTGAAAATGCACCTACTTATAAAAGCTTTGAAGATGGTTCTCATATAACCAACTTTTTACAGTGTGGTGGAGGGATTGAAGGGTTTGTATTTGATAATGTAGTGATAGGTGGTAAAAAGATACGAAGCATTGATGATTTAGAGCCCTTGGAGCAAAAAAATATAGGAAAGATAACATTTAAATAATGTTTGTGTAATAATATTTACATGAACATCCTCCTATAGAACGCAAATATGAGTAAAAAACACAATAATCTATATGTGAAACAAAAATAAATAATTGAAATATTATTAAACTGTAGATGTGCTATTTTATCTACAGTTTAATTGTTTCTGCTAAGCCTAAACGTCTACGCCTTGCTCAATGACAATGTCTCGGAGCAAGAAAAACTGCTTTCTTGAAGTAAGCGGTAAACTTTACCCACATTTTAAATATAGACAGAATATGAGATAATCTCCGTAAGGAGGATATGACGAATGAATCTTAAAGATAATCGCAAGTTGTGGGAAAGTCGTGTAAAAGAATACCGTGAGAGCAAAATGACTGCAAGAGAGTGGTGTCAAAAACAAGGTTTGACAGACTCTGCTCTAAGCTACTGGTTTAATAAGCATAATGCTCATCGGTGTTTAAAGCAAAGGATTTGAACATATCCATCTGTTGTGATGGTGGTGATTTGGTTGGAAGCAAAAAGGCAGAAATGCCTTCTGTGGTTTTTTGCAGAATATTAAAGATGCCATCTCCCAAGGAATAGAAGATGAAATTTGCTTTTGCATATATTCTTTTTGGGCATTCAATTATTTCAATAACAAGTAAAGTATCATTTTGCTTTTCTGCAAATGTACTCAATAAACCGATAAGAACAGTCAATAAAGCATTGAGAGCTCTTATTGAATTTAAGCTCTGTACCCTGAAATCTTCAAACCCAAATGGTTGTT
>JAKSBV010000484.1 GCA_022360955.1 Bacillota bacterium | reverse complement strand
GTTCTACATTGTTTGTTCAAATATAAATTCAATTTTAAAGTTCGGTATCCAACAAACTAATATTCCAAGGCAAAAAAGTAGTTGAAAGCTGAGAGATGAGGGTTGAGAATGTCCCACCGTACATGACATCTTGTCGCTGATTACTTTGCGTTCCTGCTTCGTTATATTCCGACTTCCGCCCTCCGGTACATAAGGTCATTTCCATAATTTTCTTCACCTACACTAAATACACCTGGTTGAGTGAATAATAAACATATTTACATCTGAACTGTTCCATACATCAAATACTTTTTACAAAATTTTTATTGACTTTTTTTATATTCTATGTTACACTGAACAAAATTTGAAATTGAAACCTATTGAAAGGCTATGAAGGAGAAAAGTAAGTTTAAGGAGATTTTTCAGCGAGTCAGGAACGGTGCAAGCCTGGCAAATCGAATTTTTCCGAAGTTCTCTCCGGAGCTGCAGGCTGAATGCGAATGCTAGTAGGCTGTGCCGGCTACTCCTGCCGTTACACTTGGAGGGTATATCGGAAGGTATGCACTGACTTCGGTTGGTATTTTTGTCTTCCCGTATGCTTAAGAGCGTCCTAAACATGTACCGTATATACGGTTTCATGCAGAGGGAATGTGAGTGGTACCGCGTGGATATAATAACTCCTCGTCTCATAAAGAGACAGGGAGTTTATTTTTTTGCTTTAAAACCAGTCGCAATCTTAAACAGCATACCTACTGATAACGAAAAAGCCTAAGATAAATTCTATTGGATGCAAGAGAACAGATAGTTAAACCAAAAAATCAAAAAATCAAGGAGGTCTTTTACGATGATCGTTGTCATGAGTCCGTCATCCACAAAGGAAGAAACAAAAAAGGTAGAACATAAATTACTTGCATTGGGATTTAAAACCCACCCCATTTACGGAGAAGTTAAAACTGTCATTGGTGCAATCGGTGATAAGCGGATGCTGGATACACAGCTTATTACCACCATGAATGGCGTAGAAAAAATTGTCCCTATTATGAAACCCTATAAGCTGGCCGGTAAAGAGCTGAAAAAGGACAAAACCATTATTGAAATCGGCGATGTTCGGATTGGCGGAGAAGAGATTGTCCTGATGGCAGGACCCTGTGCTGTAGAAGATGAAGAGGCCTTTTATGAAACGGCCCGTAAAGTAAAAGCTGCAGGAGCCAAAATTCTTCGAGGCGGTGCTTTCAAGCCCCGTACATCCCCCTATGCCTTTCAAGGGCTTGAAGAAGAAGGACTGCACATGCTGGACAGAGCCCGCAACGAAACCGGACTCTTAATTGTCACGGAAGTTGTTGATACCAGAGATGTGGAAACGGTAGCAAAATATTCCGATATCGTGCAAATCGGAGCAAGAAATATGCAAAATTTCAGGCTCTTGAAAGAAGCAGGGGCTGCCAACAAACCGGTCCTTCTCAAAAGAGGGTTGTCCGCAACCATCGAAGAATGGCTGATGGCTGCAGAATACGTTATTTCTACGGGCAATCCGAATATCATCCTTTGCGAGCGGGGAATCCGTACCTTCGAAACGGCTACGCGCAATACGATCGATATCAGTGCCATCCCCGTGGTCAAAGAATTATCCCACCTGCCGATCATTGCAGACCCCAGCCACGCTACGGGTACCTGGAAGTATGTCAATGCACTTTCCAAGGCCGCAGTGGCGGCAGGCGCCGACGGTCTGCTGATTGAAGTACACAACGAACCCGAGAAAGCGTTGTGCGACGGCCCCCAATCTCTCAAGCCGAAAAAATTTGCAGAATTGGTTGAAGAACTAAAAATCGTCGCTGCGGCCGTTCAGCGGAAAATATGAATATAGTGGGGGGTAGGCAGTGAGGAGTGGGGAGAAATACCCTATACCTCCTCCCCACCCCCCACTCCATCCTCCCCACTATCTACTTTTTTCTTTTTCGCTTGAATTCCAGTAATTTGCTTGTGTGGGAGGTTTGCTGCTGTTTGGTTTTATCTTTTTTGTCTGGTGTTTTGGGTTTATCTTCCCGGGGGACTTGGTTTGAACGGTCTGTTTTATTGGGATCTGTCTTTTTAAGACCGGGTGCGGCTGGTTTGATGGGGGGCGTTTCGTTTGTCCTGGCTTTCGTCCATGCCTTTTTAATCTTTGCGGGCATTTGAAGTTTGACGACAATGGCTTGCAGCTTTTTAGAGGGGATATGCAGCCTTCGCACCGCTATATCTATCATAAATAGCATCATTGCGAGGATAAGAAAGACGGATGTAAGGTCTGTTTCACTCCACACCTTTTCCGGATGGCGCTTTAAAACATCTTCGGCCTTTTCCACCAGCTTTCCTCCGCCCTCTTGTGCCAGCTTAGCTAAAAATGTACGATCTTTTGCCCTGTTAAGATCATATTCCGGCGAATAGGGCAGCACAATCCCCGACCGAATCGTACTCATCTCACCGTCTTGTGCCATGATATGGATACGGGTAAGGTAGGCCCCTGTAGTATTCCCTTCAAAATCCGACACATATTTTCCCGGCGCAGCGGCGGTAAAATCAATTTCCTGTTCTTCCATATCCGGAGCGATCACAATCCCTTTTACTTCTTTCGCATCCATACTTTCATCCAGAACCAAATCCAATTGTACTTGATTTCCTATGATTTCGGAATTCATTTCATAATTTTCCGCTCCATGATGCTGCAGCGTCCACGATAAAACATTTTTCCAGAAGACTTGTGCCTTCTCCCACCCCATCCAATCGGAAGACCATTGTCCTTTTGCATCCGGTGTCCATGCGGCTGTCCTGCCCAGTCCGTACTGCCATGCGGCCAAAATAGGTTCTCGATTATCACTGGACAGGATGACTTTTGCGGTTTGTTTGGCCGAAGTACCGATATAACCGTGCAGCTCCGGAACCGCTGTGATACCGTTCAATATTTCGGACATACCGGTTCGTACAGGTATAAAAGTCCTATGATTGATATAGGTTCTGCCCGCCAGGAAGGTTTCTTTTGTAAAAATCTTGGGCAAATCCGAGAATTCGTCGGTTTTATAGAATCTGCCCTTCCCCTCCTCTGCCAGGTGCCGCAGCAGCTGCAAGTCGGCCCCGGTTCCTACAGCAACGGCGGATAGGGTAATACCTTTTTGCTGCATGGTCTCTATCAATGATCCGTATCCGCTTTTTTCGGCCTGACCGTCCGTCAGCAGTATGATGTGTTTTAGTTTCGTATCTCTACTGACCAATGATTTAACAGCCTCATCAAGGGCAGGCAAGATACTCGTTCCGCCGCCGGCACGAATGCTTCCGATTTTCTCTTGAACAGCTCTGATATCTTCTATTTTTCCCGTCTTCACCGCCCATTGTACGGCTCCGTCAAAAGCGATGACGCCGATTTCATCCTCTTCTTTAAGGGCTTCCGTAGAACGAAGGGCCGCCTCCTTTGCCAGTTCAATCTTAGATACTCCATACTGTCCGTCACTCATACTCCCCGATTTATCAATCACTAATACCAATCCAAGGTTAGGCACATCCGCTTTGTTTTTCAACTCCATGTTGACCGGCAGTATTTTCTCCAGAGGGGTTTTGAAATATCCCCCCAACGCATAGCTGTCTTCTCCGCCTGTCACCACCAAGCCCTTTCCCAGATGCCTGACATAAACCTCCAAAGCCTCTAAAAAATTATTGTTGAGTTCATGGGCGGAGACATTGGACAGGATGATACTGTCATATTGCTGCAATTCCGAAATTTTCTGAGGTACTGAGGCCGGTGCCGCAACAGTTACGCTACTGTCGGTCTCATATATCTTTATCAGCTCTCTTGCGTCCTCATTGTACCCTTGTACCACCAGAATCTTGGGAATATCTTTTACATAGGAAAACCGAGAGAATTCATTGTTGGCCAACACCTCATCATTTTCCGGATCTATCACAGCTTTGTAGACAATACTGCCGCCCTCTGCTGCGGTATCTTTAAAGACAAATTGATTTTCTCCTTTTTGGATCTCTGCTGTTTGTTCACCAACCAACTGCCGATTAGCATACAGGTCAATTTTGGTCCTTGTTGCAATATTACTGTCTATCCTAATGACAACATCAAAGCTTTCACCCAAATGGATGACATCGGGAAGGGATACCTTTGAAAGCTGTACATCGTTGACATCGGTATTTTGAACACCCCAAACATCCAGAAGGACATTGTGCTCTTTCAGCATCCTCGCTTGCTGCAATGCATCACCGATATTTTCTTCCCCATCGGTCATAAGAATGATTTGCTTTCCGGTATCATCGGACATGAGGGAATAGGCCAGCTGCAAACCTTCTTCAACACCGGAATAATTACTTTCTACCTTTGCAGCAAATCCGTTGAAAATCGGCTGCTCGGAAACCGACTGCTCCACTGCCCCATGGGCTCCGAAACTTACAATGCCTATTTTATCCGTCGGTCTCTTCTCATCTATGACTCTTTTAATAAAATTTGTTATTTCATGATCCGCACCTTTCATACTGTCGGAACGGTCTACGACAATCATGATCGTCCTTTCGTCGGTAAAACTTTTGATACGCATCCCGGTCAATGACAATACCAGAAAGACAATAACAAGTATTCTTGTCGTCATAACCGTATATCTTCTCCACTTTACAAGACTTTTCACGTGGCGATTGTGTAAGAACACCATTAAAACCCCAAGAGGTATGATGATCAGCCACAAGGGCTGCAATAAACTAATGCCCATTATTATACACCCACCATTCTCCCGCTGCAAAAATCAAGGCCAAAAGGGTAAAAACCCAGCCCAAATTATATCCTACATGCACGCTGCTTTCTATTGGCTCTAAATTCTCTTGATCGTTTTGCACCGCCAAATCCTGCTCAAATATACCCGATTCACTGTCGGCAGGAAAATTTACGGCAAAAAAATCATATCTTTTTTGTTGTGCTGCTTTTTGCGCAAGGGTATAAAATCCGATTTCATGGGTCTGCCTAAAAGGAGCCACCGGGAAAGGCGGCGCAACTTTCACATCTTTTCCCGTAGGGGTGACGATATTAACTGCCTCGGTCTCCGGCAATATATGCAATACGGCGTCCTCATTTGCTAAAATATTGATGGTCTCCTGACTTTGAAACGGCATAAGCCAATTTATAAAATTATTCATCATAATGGGAAATACAGGCTTCAAAGGCATATCCGTCCGATGAATATCAAATCCTACGATAATGATACGCTGATTGTCCTTTTGTCCTGCAATGATTGCCGGCTTATCCCCTACTTTCAGAGCAGTTTCACCCCATTCGGGAACAGATACCTCTTTGATGCTTGAAATGGCGAAGTCAAAATCCTCCACGTGCTCCGTTAAAGGGTGTCCCGTTTTTTCCACGGTCGATGGGTGTGCATATTCGCCCTTGACATCTATCAGCGTATTCTCCGCCGGCGGATTAAATACCAGTATATTGCCGTCTTTAGGCAAAAGTCGGGGGACATATCCGTCGTAAATATAGAGTCGATAGCCTTCCGAAATATCCCCATTCTCCAAATTGGTTTTAAATACTTCAAGACCGGGCATTAGTGCCAGTACTTTTTCTAAAAAAACATTTCTCTCGGTCACCAGCAAAACTTTTTTTACTTCTTGTGTATTGACAACAGTTCTCGCGGTATTGTCAAGCACAAGATCATCTTCCGTATCTATTTGACAGGACAAAAGCCTAACAGCATTGGCAGGCAATTGCCAATATACATCTTCCGTTTCCCCTGCCCCCAGCTTAATATCACGGGCATCCAATATTTTTTCATCTCCGTAAAGGCTTAGAGAGAGTGTCTTAGGCACAGAAGCGTAATTGGCAATACGCGATAACACCGTCATCTTCTCTGCTTGTATTGTATAGGAAAGAAGCGTGACGGCCGCATTATGATTCGCACCCGCTAACGGCACAAATTGAAAATGGCTGTCCGCAATAGGATACATGCGATCTCCAAACAACATCACCTGCACATTTTGACTTTGAGCCAGAATTGGACGAAGAATGGCCCTGACTGCTCGATCGTTGGCAACACCATTGGTAACGGTTATCTTTTTAATTGCATTGATTACCGTTCCCCTATCACTGTTTTTACTGGCAAAAACCGAGCCTGTGTATCCCATGCCGATCACTGAAAATCTTGTGCCGGGTCTGCTGTTCTCTACGATTTTAATCATTTCTCTTTTCGCAGCTGCAAAACGGCTGGGCGAAACATCTTCCATCTGCATACTGGCCGAAGTGTCCAACACCAAAATAAAATCATTTACACGCCCTTCTTCAGATACAATAAAAGGTTCTGCCAGGGCCACAATCAATAGAGAGACAATCAGCAGCTGCAAAAGCATTAAAAGATTACGCTTTAATTTCTGCCAGGGCGCATTGGCCTCAATATCCTTTAAGGCTTGCTGCCACAGCAAAATGCTTGAAATCGAATAATCCTCATGTTTTTGTTTGAGCAAATACATCAGCAGAATAATCGGTAAAAATATTGCAAAAGCAAATGCAAGTGGTGAATAAAAATTCATCTTATGACTCCTTATTCGGTTGATCTATGGAACGGGAAAAATTATCTACAATGAATGTTGATGAGGAATATATAGATAACGCACTGTAAAGTTTGAAATATAATCGTACTCCAGCAACGGGTATTCCAAGGCTACAAATAGTTGAGGGCTGAGAGATGAGGGTTGAGAATGAACTGCCCACCGTTATATTTCTAGTTTTAGTGCGCGTTATCTATATTACCTGCCCAAAAGCGCTGTGAGTACATTCTCTATCTCCACATCCGAGCTAAAATGCATATGGGTGATCCCTCGTTTAAAACAAAATGCTTTCAGATCATTGATAAAATGCGTCAAAGCTTTATCGTAGGAGCGTAGGAGGGCATCGGTAACCGTTATATCTCTGGCCTCTCCCGTTTCCCTGTCCAGAAGTCTCACACCGCCCCGAACCGCAGGGCTTATTTCTTCCGGCGCCAGTATCTGGCACAATAGGACGTCTTGTTTTCGATACTGCAAATACTTCATTGCCTCCTGCATACCATCTAAAGACATAAAATCGGAAATTACAAAAGACAGGCCGGCACCACCGCTGCCGTTAAATTCGGTAACAGCCTTATTGAGCGCCGTAGTGCCTTCAAAGGGTAGTGGCTCAAGATAATCAAGCACCTGCCGAAATGCCCTTTTCCCATGCATGGATGTTCCCACCGAAACCAGCCTATGATTCACTGAAAAAAGGGAAACACTGTCAAAATTGCTCAGACCTATATAGGCAATTGCTGCGGACAGTCTTTTGGCCTGTATGCCCTTATGGGGTGTACCCCAATCCATAGAAGCACTGGTATCTAAGAATATATTGATTTTTGCCTGTCGTTCTTCCATAAAAAGCTTAACAAACAATCTTTCAAATCGCCCGTAAGCGTTCCAATCGATTCTGCGAAAATCATCTCCGGCAGTATATTCCCTGTAATCGGAAAATTCTACCGAACTCCCTTTACTCCTTGACTTTCGGATACCACTGCCCTTCGTATTCATCAGCTTACGGGTATTGAGTCTTAATTGCTCAAGCTTTCTCAAAAAAGCACTATCAAAAATGCTCCTTATCTCTTCCATCCCATCACCCAACTTTACCCTTCTCGATTCTCGATTCCCAAGCAGGCACATCATTTTGAGCCGATGCTTCTCCCCCCTGCCCTATTAACAGGATTTTAAGCCTTTCCATGCTAAAATTAACCAAAGCCTAAAATATATATACACAACCAAAGGCGGTCCTACCTATTTTGCGTAAATATCTGTTTTTCACTCCCCACTCCCAGCTCCGAACGCCCAACTTATTACTATTAGACTTCACCACATAACACTTTGTTCCTATTTAAATGAAAAAAGCGCGAATACGCGCTTTTTTCATTTAAATCCTGCTGCTTTTTATGAGTTGGATTTCCACATCGTGTTTTTCAACTTTTCGATTGGTATCAAGGACAATCGTCTCAATGTTCGTTAATTTTTTCTGTGTAGCTTGATAACCGTCATACAAAGCTTTAATATCATTTTTGATATCATGTTCAATAGCCATTTCAATTTTATCCAATCGTTTTTCGACGGAACCCAGCTTTCCTTCCACAGAGTCGAACCTATCTTCCATGGAGTCAAACCTCGTACTGGTTTCTTTTCTAAATTCAGAAAATTCAGCATACATTTTAGACATTAAATCAAATAATTTTTCATTGTCCATCATCCGGCCCTCCGTTAAACGTCTTACCCCTATTATACACTATTCTACCAAACATGTTAAGATTCTTTTTTCATGCCTTTTCATTCAGATATATTGTCAATTCCTCGTTCTATGATGCCTCCGCCAATAACTACATCGCCATCATAAAACACAACGGCCTGTCCCGGTGTTATTGCCCGTTGGGGAATATCGAATGCTGCCATTACCTTGGTATCTTCATACGGACGAAGGACAGCTTTTGCCTCCTTGGCAGTATAACGAATTTTAGCGGTGACTTCTAAATCCCCAGCCGGTCTATCAAAAGGAATAAAATGTGCCTGTGCCGCAACCAGTCCGCTGCTGTACTCCTGCCCTGCTTCACCCAGGATAACCCTGTTGCTCTTTGCATCAATGCCGATCACATACATAGGCTTTCCGAATGCTATCCCCAGTCCTTTGCGCTGTCCTATCGTATAGTGGATAATGCCTTTATGCTTACCCAAAGTATTTCCTTCACTGTCTACAAAATAGCCTTTTGGGCTTTCTTTCCCTGTGCGTTCGGTAATAAAGCGGGCATAATCATTGTCTTCTACAAAACAAATCTCTTGACTGTCCGGTTTAGAGGCAACCCCAAGCCCAAGATCCTGTGCCATTTGCCGGATTTCCTCCTTATGATAATCCCCCAGAGGCATCAAAATATGCTTTAACTGTTCCTGGGTAAGATTGTACAAGGCATAGGTCTGATCTTTAGCCGCCGTAACGGATTTCTTTAACAGATATCTGTCAAGCCCTTGATCATACTCTATTTTTGCATAATGTCCGGTTGCTATATATTGTACGCCCATGGTAACCGCCTTTTTGAGCAATGCATCGAACTTTACAAACTTATTGCACGCAATACAGGGATTAGGCGTTCTGCCCTGTTGGTATTCCGCAACAAAATAGTCAATCACCGTCTTTTCAAAGATTTCTTGAAAATTCATGACATAATAGGGAATGCCCAATTTATTAGCTACACGTCGTGCATCATCTACGGCGGAAAGAGAACAACATCCTCCCTCCTTGAGCTTATCCTGTCCTAAAGATTCAGGCCAAATTTTCATGGTTACGCCTATCACATCATACCCTTGTTCAAGCAAAAGAGCGGCAGCAACGGAACTATCCACACCACCACTCATCCCTATAATGACTTTTTCCTTTTCCATCATATCACCCTAGATAATAGTTTGGAGTGGGGAGTAAAACCTCGCTTTTTCACTCCCCACTCTCTTCTCTCCACTCATTTACTCATGTACTACGCTGCAATCGTGACAGCAGCCGCTACATACCGGTTCACCGTCAAAGGGTATGCCATTCTTTTTATAATAATCTTGAATCGCAGCTCTAAGTGCTTCTTCGGCTAGATTAGAACAGTGCATTTTTGCAGGAGGCAAACCATCCAAAGCTTCCGCAACAGCTTTATTGGTAATTTGCAAAGCTTCTTCAACGGTTTTGCCCAGCACCATTTCCGTAGCCATACTACTGGTGGCCACAGCAGCACCGCATCCAAATGTCTTAAACTTCACATCTACAATCATATCATTCTCAATCTTTAAATACATCTTCATAATGTCGCCGCATTTAGCATTGCCGACCTGACCCACACCATCCGCATTCTCAATTTCGCCCACATTTCTCGGATTTGAAAAATGATCCATGACTTTTTCGCTATACATGTTTAACCCCTCTTTTCACTTCTTCATATAATGGAGACATCTCTCTAAGTCTCTCTACTATAGGAGGCAGCACCTCCATCACGTAATCTACATCTTGCTCCGTGTTGTCATCTCCAAATGTCAATCTCAAGGACCCGTGTGCAATCTCATGGGGCAAACCAATCGCCAACAGCACATGGGACGGATCCAAGGCTCCCGAAGTACAGGCTGAACCGCTGGAAGCTGCTACCCCTTTCATATCCAACATCAGCAGCAAGGACTCTCCTTCTATAAATTCAAAAGAAAAGTTTACATTTCCCGGTAAACGCTGTGTCGGGTGTCCGTTGAGACGACAGTAGGGAATTTTTTCCAAAACCTCTGTGATGAGTCTGTCTCTTAAAGCTTGGATCTTACTCACCTTGTCTTCAATATCCTTTGTCGCCATCTCTATCGCCTTACCTGCTCCGACAATACCCGGTATATTCTCCGTGCCCGCTCTTTTTCCTCTTTCATGGGCACCGCCTTGTAGAAGCGTATGTATTTTTATACCCTTTCTCACATACAGAACGCCAACGCCTTTAGGTCCATGGAATTTGTGTGCAGATAAGGATAACATATCGATATTATATTCATTCACATCAATCGGCACATGACCTACGGCCTGTACTGCATCAGTGTGAAAATAGATGCCTTTTTCTCTGGCGATCCGTCCTATTTCTTTGATAGGCTGTATTGTGCCGATTTCATTGTTTGCAAACATCACGGAGATTAATATTGTTTTATCTGTGATAGCCTTTTCCAACTGTTCCAAAGATATTACACCATGCTCATCAACAGGCAAATAAGTAACTTCAAAACCTTCTTTTTCAAGATATTGGCAGGTATGAAGCACAGCGTGATGCTCAACGGCTGTTGTGATAATGTGATTGCCTTTTTCTCTATTGGCAAAAGCCATACCCTTAATGGCCCAATTGTCCGACTCTGTACCGGAGCCTGTAAAAAACACCTCTTTAGGTCCGCACTTTAACGCTTTAGCTACCTTTTCCCTTGCATCTTCTATTGCTTTCTTACTTTCTCTGCCAATGGCATAAATACTGGACGCATTGCCGTATTTCTCAGTAAAATAAGGAAGCATTTCCTGCACTACTTCTTGCCTGACAGATGTAGTCGCAGCATGATCTAAGTATATTACTTTATCCATGGTCTCTCTCCTTCCCAATAACTTTCTATTGTATTAAAATAATGTGTCTCAGCAACATTCTATGATTCAAAGTTCATCTTGCTTCGATCATTTTTGATTAACGCCCAACTCCGAATCCCGAACTAAATATAAAACATATACCCGTCATTACTGTGAATCTTTCTGTAATCGTCAACCAAATCTTGCAGTGTAATGGAATCAACTACCTCATTAATACTATCTCTCACTCTTTCCCAAATCTTCTTGGTAACACAACAAGTTGAAATATCACATTCATACGGCTCGTCCTCCAGGACACAATCCACAGGTGCCAGCGAACCTTCCAAAGCCCTCAAAACCGCACCTACGGTAATTTGAGAAGAAGGGTATGCAAGGGTATAGCCCCCTTGAGCACCTCGAATGCTTTTTACAAGACCGGCTTTTCTCAAAGTTGCTATTAACTGCTCCAGGTAATGTTCGGATATTTTTTGATTTTCGGCTATACTTTTTAATGAAATATGATTTTCGGAAGCATTGATGGCTAGGTCCAGCATTGCCCTTACGCCATACCGCCCCTTTGTTGACAATTTCATCAGCATCACCTCGTAAATAATATTGAACGCCAAAAAGCATGAACACTTCATATTTAAAATTTTGTGCATTGAATATGTTAAAATATATATTTTGTGATAACTGCTTATCGCGAAATAAATATATATTTGACAATTATTAATCCCTACTTTTCTACTCGGGTTTCATTCTAAGAATACCACCACCTATTCGTTTTGTCAAGATTTTTCCGTGAAAAAAAAATTCACTATAAGACCTTTGCATTTGGAAAATTGATCGGAGATAACTCCTACGGGGAACCGGAAACCAGAGGTCGGAAGTCGGAAAAGCAGAAACTGCAGAGCCGTTCGTTGACAACCGACTTCCGGTTGCAGCGCTCTGCTCTTCCGGTATGGTGCTTCCTCCACTTTTAAAGGCTTCTGACCTTGGAATATTGCTATTGGCATCCTATTCACCCCCTAAGATTTATAGATAACGCACACTAGAATTAGAAATATAATGGTATGGAAGTAACCTTACGTACCTGAGGTTGGAGGTCAGAGGGCGGAAGTCGGAATAACCAAACAGGGACGCAAAGTAGCCGGCAAAACATGTTGTATACGGTGAGATATTCTCAACCCTCATCTCTCAGCCCTCAACTATTTGTAGCCTTGGAATACCTGTTGCTGGAATACGATTATATTTCAAACTTTACAGTGCGTTATCTATATATACCACTAAAATAGGGGGCTGTATACCTTATTTTTTAATATTAGATCAATTTCATCTATACTTTTATTGACGGCATTAACCATTAGCACCCCATAACTCCTGTTCATATCGCCAAATCCCGCCATCTGGTGATGTGATGTCAAATTGGGCATATTATTATTTTTGACATAGGATTCGCCGAGGCCATGCCCGGCATAGACAATCCCATCTATAGGATAATTGTATTCTCCCAGTGTTACCACATCGTACCCTTTCTCTCTCAGCTTTTCCTTCAGGTTTTCCAACCCTTTTTGTACTGCAACAACCATTAAAACACCTCCTGGAAATTATTATTTACAGGAGGAAGAAGGGATATACAATTATTTATTTCACTTTTAACGTCCGAAGTCTGTTAATGGCTGCAAAGGTTTCCTGTATTCTGGGCATTGCATAATCACCGGGATGCTGTCCCTGAAACGGTGCAATAACATCCAGTCCATACCGTTCCATATCGTCATACACTTTCTGCAATATTTCACTCAGCGTCCCTTGTCCATCCACATATTTCTTTTTTATATACTGCATAATCAGACCAATGGCAGTGGTTTGACTGCTATCTACCAGCTGTTCCACATCTTGTAAATCAATTTCATGATAGCCGTATAAAATCGAGAGTGTTCCCTTTGATTTTACTTTCTCTTTCCTGCTCTGTATTTCAAAACCGACAGGCAGCGGTACCCTTTGAAGGGATATTTCAAATGTATCGTGACCCGTCACCATTCTTTGTGCCGGGAATTGATCTGCAATTTGCTTGGCCTGTTCCGTCTGTTCATAGGGAACATATTCATCCATTAAGATCACCGTATCGGCCACATCAAAGTAGTCTCCTGCACCCCCTATAACCAAAAGGGTAGAGATATTCAAGCAGTTATAGAGCTGCTTTACTCGATCGATAAAGGGCGTAATCGGTTCTTTTTCACTATGTACCAATCTTTGCATTCTTGCGTCCCGAATCATAAAATTCGTAGCACACGTATCCTCATCTAACAATAACAGTTCTGTCTGTGCTTCTATCGCTTCACTGATATTGGCCGCCTGAGAGGTGCTGCCGCTGGCATTTAAGGTGGAAAATCGCCCGGTGTTCTGTTTGCTGGGAAGATTGTTGATAAACGGGCTGATATCGACATTCTCAACAAATCTGCCGTCTTCTGCCCGGATTTTTACCGCATTATTGACGGTAATGACATATTCCCGTCCGTCTCCCGGTATATGATTATAAATACCTCGCTCAACGGCTTTTAACAACGTGGATTTGCCATGATATCCCCCGCCTACAATTAAAGTGACGCCTTGTCTGATCCCCATCCCTTTGATCGTCCCTGCGTGCGGCAGTTCCACGCTAACCTCCAACGATTGGGGCGATTGAAAAACGATAACATGACCGCCTTTTAAAGGTCTGTCACTTACCCCGCTTTCTCTAGGTAAAATCGAACCATTTGCTACAAAAGCCACAAGCCCTCGGTCTTTTAGCATACTTCTAAGCATTTCCTGGTCTTCAGTCAATTCAACGTGTTTTTTTGCCTTTGCACCGTCGATACTGCGATAAAGCATCCCCTTGCCGACAATCTCCGCCAATTGCTGCGTAAACATTTTCTGTGCCTGCTTCCCTAGAACGGTCCTTCCGCGCGCAGGCAGACCAATGCTCAATCGTGCTTCAATATAGGCTTCGGTAATCACAACAGAAGTCCGTTCCATGATTTCCTGACCACATCGGATAATAGAAATCAAACCGCTTTTGCCCGTACCCATTACTTTTGAAGACATCCGATGAATCGCCGCCTCTATCTGTCTCGTAAAAAAATCCTCTAATGCGGTCTTACGGGCTTTTACGCTGAATAAGCCTTGGGGAATCCCGGCCCGTGCCATGTCTACACGCACCCTGATTCTCGAAGGAGATGCAAAAGGGTCACCTTGTACATAATCGATAAACAACGTAAAGTCATCAAATTGATAGGTGCCCTGCAAATCTTTATAGGCTTTGTATCCTTTGCCGTCTATGCGGTTCAATATATGAGTCAAATCTTTTTGTGTGAGCATTAGTGTAACCTCCTGAGTAGTGGGAAATAGGGAGTGGGGGGTGGGGAGACATAAAAGTCTTGTTCAAAGACTTAACGCTGTACTCCCCTCTCCAGACACCCCACTCCCCACCATACTAATATTGATATCCTAATTCCAATGCCTTTATATTGATATCCATAAGATCCTGCTTGTTGGCAGAAACAACTTTTTCCAAGGACATCTTGACGATCTCCATCGACAACAATCCCGTTTCTTTAATCCATTGGCCTACCATAATCATATTGGCCAGCTTGCCGGCTCCCATATCTGCAGCCATCCGGGTAGCAGGGATCTTTATAACTTTAATATCTTTTCGCTTTATCTTTCTATCAATCAAGGAGCTGTCCATGATCAACAATCCGTCAGACAGCACAGCATCTTCAAATTTATCCAGTGAAGGCCTGTTCATCGCCACCAACGTCGTCGGTGCAACTACAATCGGCGACCCTACAGGTTGGTCCGACACAATGACGTGACAATTTGCCGTTCCCCCTCGCATCTCCGGCCCGTAAGAAGGAAGCCATGAAACTTCTTTTTCCGCAATCATACCGGCAGAAGCAATCAATCTACCGGCAAACATAATGCCCTGTCCGCCAAAACCGGCCAGAATCATTTCCTGACATAGGTCCATTCTCATGCTTGTTCGCCCCCTTTATCTTTATATACACCAAGAGGATAATGGGGCAGCATATTTTCTCTCAGCCAATCCGTCGCTTCAATGGGAGACAGCCCCCAGTTTGTAGGACAAGTGGAAAGCAATTCTACTAAGGAAAACCCTTTTCCCTCCATCTGGTATCTAAATGCCTTCTCAACCGCCTTTTTTGCAGCTTTGATATGTTTTACACTATCTACCGAAACCCTTTCAATATAGGCAGCACCTTCAATGGTGGCCAGTGTTTCAGATACTTTCATAGGATATCCCTGTGTCTCGATTTGTCTGCCGTAAGGTGATGTCTGCGTCACTTGTCCGACGAGTGTTGTAGGTGCCATCTGTCCTCCGGTCATACCGTAAATGGCATTGTTCACAAAAATAATCGTAATATTTTCACCTCTTATCGCTGCATGAAGCATTTCAGCAGTACCAATGGCCGCCAGATCCCCGTCACCCTGATAGGTAAATACAAGGGTGTCAGGATGAACTCTCTTAATACCCGTTGCTGCGGACGGGGCCCTTCCGTGCGCGGCCTGCTGCATATCACAATCAAAATATTTATAGGTAAAAACCGAACATCCTACCGATGCTACACCTATTGTCCGGTCTTGTATATCCAGTGTATCGATGGCTTCGGCAATCAACCGGTGAATAATACCATGCGTACAGCCGGGGCAATAATGCTGAGACATATCTACCAACGCTTTAGGTCTTGCCATTATTTCTCACCCCCGTAGATCTTTTTGATTTCCTCCAGTATGTCAGCAGGTGCCGGAACCATTCCTCCGGTTCTGCCATAGAAATAGACGGGTTTTACACCGTTTACCGCAAGCTTTACATCTTCTACCATCTGTCCCATACTCATCTCCACGGTCAAGAATGCTTTGGCTGTTTCGGCTAAATTGTGCAATACCGCCGCGGGAAAAGGCCAAAGGGTAATAGGGCGAACAATCCCTACCTTCAAGCCTTCCCTTCTTGCTGCTTTCATTGCCGATTTTACTATTCTTGCAGTTGTACCGTATGCTACAAGAACGATATCCGCATCGTCGCAATCCTGCATTTCATATTTGACTTCCCGTTGTTCAATTTGACGATATTTTTCCAAACGGGCAAGATTTTTTTCTTCTAATGCTTGCGGTTCTATATACAACGAATTGACAATATTTCTTTTTCTTTTACCCCTTGTACCGGTCGTAGCCCAGTCTTTGGCAGGCAATGCCCTGCCTTGGAAAGGCTTGAATTCTACCGGCTCCATCATCTGTCCAAGCATACCGTCTCCCAAAACCATCACCGGTATGCGATACATGTCCCCAATATCAAAGGCTTCCATTGTCAAATCCACCGCTTCTTGAACCGTGCTGGGCGCAAGAACCACCAAACGATAGTCCCCATGGCCTCCGCCTTTGACCGATTGAAAATAGTCCGACTGAGCCGGCTGAATGCCTCCCAGTCCCGGCCCTCCCCTTACGATATTAACGATTAAACAGGGGAGTTCGCTTCCGGCAATATAGGATATCCCTTCCTGCTTAAGACTAATGCCGGGGCCGGATGATGAGGTCATTACTCTGGCGCCGGCGCCGGCGGCACCGTACACCATATTAATAGCCGAAACTTCACTTTCAGCTTGTAAATATACCCCGTCTACCTTGGGCATTCTCTTTGACATATATGCAGGTATTTCATTCTGAGGTGTAATAGGGTACCCGAAAAAATATCTACAACCGGCTTGAATAGCTGCTTCAGCTATAGCCTCGTTTCCTTTCATCAACACTCTTTCCGACATGTCTTTGCCCCCTTATTTTCTACTTCTATCACAAGATCCGGACAAATAATAGCACAAAATCCACATCCGATGCATTTGTCTTGCTCGATAACCTGTGCAGGATGAAACCCTTTAATATTAATTCTGTCTTCCGCCATCACTACAATTTTCTTAGGACAAACCGTTGTACACAATTCACAGCCTTTACACCTATCTTCATCAAAGATTACCTTCGCCATCTCCACACCTCCGTTTTCAGCCGCCGGCTTCCTTTTCCATGCAATACACGGCCGGCAGTTAAAATTTTTATATATCAAGCTCTAAGCCGTAAACGTTAAATGAAACCGCCAATACCTTTATCTTAGTACTACTTTATTTGAATGTCAATCTATATTTCGAGATAGGGTGTATGAATTTCATTAGGTGCTTTCTTCCCAGGGAAACCGCAGATACAACTCAATGGGAAATGCTTTCGGCTTTAAGTATTCGGGCAATTGACCCAGCACTTCACTCCCACCGGTAATAAAGCTAATAGGAACGGCCATTTCCTTTGAAACCTCTTCTATTTGTGACTGGCCTATCAACAAATCATCAACGTTAGTGCAATGGGAAAGATTTGTATTGTTGATGAGGCTGGATACCTTTAAGCGAGAGCGCTGCTCAACTTCTCGCAATATCTCGAGCGTACTCGCAGCATCCTTTGTCATCGGCCTCTTGCAATTGATTACAAAAAACATATGGTAGGACTCATCGGAAAAATATTGACGATACCTGCTCAAAGCAATTGCCCCTCTATCATCGCCGCCTACGTCAAAAACAATTTGATAATCCTTGTTGTGAAACATCGAAAAAATTTCAGGCGGCAGCGACGGAAGATCGATATTGGTGCCGGCAAACGCAGATGCAACTACTTTTATACCCTTCCGTTCCAGCAACTGCCTTGCGTCCTTTGTTCTAAAATAAGGGTTAACGATATCTAAATCAACAATTGCCACTTTATGATAATGTTTTTTTAAATGAATCGCATAGTTGACGGCAATTTCCGTCTTTCCGCTCCCAAAATGTCCTGTAAAAATATTTATTCTTTGATTATTCATAGACAGACACTCGTTCCTCTCCGTTCAGTACTTTATAAGCACCTTCCGCCATTGCTGCCATCTCATCTTCACCGGGATATACCTTCACCGGTGCAATAAATTTTACGCGCTCAACGATCCATTCCACAACCGATTCACTGCGTGCAAGCCCTCCGGTAATGACAATATTGTCTACATCTCCGCACAATACGGTGGCGCAGGCCCCTATTTCCTTTGCAACCTGATATGCCATTGCTTCATATATTGTCCGGGCCTTTTCATCACCTGCATTTATGTACGCTTCAATTTCTCTCGCATCGGCAGTGCCCAAATAGGCGGTCAAACCGCCTTTACCTACCAGTTTCTTTTTAATTTCATCTTTTGAATACTTGCCCTCAAAGCACATATCTACCAACCGCATGACCGGAACGCTGCCCGTTCGCTCAGGGGAAAAAGGCCCTTCTTGCAAAGCGTCGTTAACATCTATCACCCGGCCTTTTCGATGAGCCCCTACCGAAATGCCTCCTCCAAGGTGGGCAACAATCAGATTGGTTTCATCGTATCTCTTTTTCAATTCAGCGGCAGCTTTCACCGCCATAGCCTTTTGGTTAAGCGCATGAAAAGCGCTCTTCCTGGGAATCTCCGGTGATCCCGAATATCTGGCAAGAGGCTCGAATTCATCCACCACGACAGGATTTACAATATAGGCAGGTATATTTACCCCGGCAGCAAGCTCCCAGGCAATCACCGCCCCTAAATTACTCGCATGTTGTCCGTATCGTGCACTTTTCAAATCATCGAGCATCGGCTTGTTCACCAGATAGGTTCCCCCTGCCAAAGGCTTTAATAATCCACCTCGGGCAACAACGGCATCCAGACGGCCGATATCAATGTGCTGCTCATCTAAATAGGCCATAATGGTTTGCCTTCTGAAAGAATACTGATCGATAGTCGAACCGTACTTTTCCAGCTCTTCTGTTTCATGCCTCAACGTTTTTGCCGACACACACTCAAGGTCTTGAAAATATGCCAGCTTCGTTGATGTCGATCCCGGATTGATTGCTAACAAATGATGCATCTTTCCGCATTCCCTCCATTCTTTTACCTAATAACGAATGCACTTCGTTCAGTTGAAGAATATGATGGAAATAACCTTATAAACCGGAAGTCAGAGGGAAGAGATCGGAATGTGACGAACAGAACAAGAAAGCAAGCAACAACAAGGTATTGTCAACACTAAGGAATCCTTCCTCAGCACTCAACTCTCAACTATTTTCCAGCCTTGGAATATCAGCTATTGGAATGATTTTCTTCAACCAGAATTTATGCATCCCCTACTAACTCGACATACAAGCCAACGCAATGGAATACAACCTCGCCATATAATCGTCGGCCCTTGATGTAACAACTATAGGTGCTTTTGCTCCTACAATAATCCCGCAAGGCTTGCCTTTACTTAAAAACACAAGGGTTTTTTGCAGGATATTGCCCGACTCAATATCAGGAACCAAAAGAATATCCGCATCCCCCGCCACTTCGCTTTCAATGTCTTTATGCTTTGCAGCTTCAACGCTAATGGCATTATCCATGGCAAGAGGACCGTCAATCGTACAGTGGCGGATTTGTCCTCTATCGGCCATTTTGGACAATGCGGCAGCATCTAAGGTACACTGCATTGAAGGATTGACGACTTCAACAGCGGCTAAAACAGCCACTTTTGGCTTTTCAACGCCTAAACGCCGGGCTACATTCACGGCATTTTGCACAATATCCGCTTTTTGTCTGACATCCGGGGCAATATTCATGCCCCCATCGGTTACAAATAAAAGTTTATGATAATGACTGATTTCCACAACACTCACATGGCTAAGGACTCTCTTGGTACGAAGGCCGATATCCTTATCTAAAACAACTTTTAATAAAGTAGCGGTCTGAATCTGTCCCTTCATAAGAATATCCGCTCTTCTGCTGCTGACCATATCCACTGCGATTCTAGCGGCTTTTGTTTCATCCGTTTCTTTAACAATATCATATCTTGAAACGTCAATCTCCAATTGATCCGCGATTCTAAATATTTTCTCTTTATCTCCAATTAAACTTACATCTATGAATTCCATATTATAGGCTTTATGTATTGACTGAAGCACATCCTTATCCTGTGCAACTGCTACGGCGACTCTTTTCTTTCCCGAACGTTTTGCGAGCTCTATAATGTCCTGCATCGATTTAACCACACTCAACCCCCCAATATAAAGTTAGACGTTCGGAGCCGGACGTTTGGAGTCTTGTCTTTCCATTTCTTTACTCCGAACTTCAAACGCCGAACCTCCAACTATCCTATTATCTTTGTAATTACCAATTCATATTTTTGCGATTGATGAAGCTTTTTATCTTTTCTTTTTAATACCCAAAAGGACATCCCCATAAACAGTACACCACAAAATCCTCCGATTAAATCATCGGCAAACAGTGCACTCCCTGCGCCATATCCTATAAACAGCATCACCAACGGAATAATATAGACTAAAAATGCGGCAAAAAGAATAGTCGAATCCTTCATTTCCAGTTGTACGGTTTGACCTACTTTTGCTTCTATGCCGTTGCGGGCTTCAACCTTTTGAAGTGTAGTCTCACATCCGCTGCATTTGTGACACTCTCCCCCGCAAGCAGTAGCTCTCTTTATCTGAATGATGGCTTTATTATTATGGACCTCGGTTATAACCCCAACCTGCTGCATTACTTTTCACCCCCACAAACCATTATATCAAAAATAGAATCATATTGGTGAAAAAATTTTCAAACAGAATTTTCCAAAAGACTTGCAATAAATGCGTGCCCCCGCACTTGTATCGATAGAGGCCCAACTTTAAAATTGAATCGATATTTACACAAAAATCACAGAATCATCGTTGTTTTGGGTGTTTTTATTGAAAAAGGAGAGATCTATCTTCTCTCCTCATACTTGGCTTTTACATTGTGAAATCTTAACAAAAACCTGAGGGCGCAATGCCCTCATGTTTTTATTTGCATTTATCTTCGCTTGAACATTTTGAGTCAGGTATATCACATTTTTTATCAAAGGATAATTCTTTACTTGCTTCCATACTTGCGCGCGATCTGGATTTTTTGGACTTTTTATCCTTTCTCATGCAGACATTCACCTCCATCACATTTTCATTGCTTAGTTTTTGCTATAGAGGCTTAATTATTCATTGTTTTTACAGTTTGCTTCAGTTCCTCAGCGATACTAATCATTTCTTCGGCATTTTTCAAAGTTAAATCGGTCATTACGGCTCCGCCAATAATTCTCGCTAATTCCTTTTTGCGATGCTGTACACTTAATTTGTGAACATTCGTATTGGATTTATCATCTATTACATTCTTTTCGATTAAATAATGATGGTCCGCCATACTGGCGATCTGCGGAAGGTGGGTAATACATAATACCTGTTTTTGATATGCAACCAGAGAAAGTTTTTCAGCTATTTTCTGTGCCGCACGACCACTTACGCCCATATCTATTTCATCAAAAATCAGGGTATTGACTTCATCGGTATCTGCAAGAACCGTTTTGATAGCAAGCATGATCCTTGACATCTCACCCCCGGAAGCAACCTTCACCAAAGGTTTTAACGGTTCACCGGGGTTGGTAGAGATTAAGAATTCTACTTTATCAAAACCCACCTGTGAAAACTTATAGTCGCCTGATTGATCATATTCTTTCTCTATCCGAACTTCGAAAGAAGTCTTAGCCATATCCAGGTCTTGCAATTCCGACATGATTTTTTGCTGCAAATTTTGTGCAACCTCTATTCTATGCCGTGATAATGCTTCTGCCGAGCTTTTTAGTTTTTTTGTATATTGTTCTAACCTTATGCCCAGTTCCTTTAATGTTTCCTCGCTTACCGAAAGTGCTTCGAATTCTTGCTGAATACGATCCCTGTAAGCTAAAATTTCTTCGATTGTCGATCCATACTTCCTTTTTAATTTGTAGATTAAATCCATCCGCTGTTCCAGCGTTGCAAGCATATCCGGATCAAATTCCAGCTGATCTCGATAGTCACGGAGATCATGTACCAACTCATCCAGCTGGTAACCAACCTCTTCAAGTATGATATAATATCCTTCAAGCTTCGGGTCAAATTGTTTTACCTCACCAAGGCTTTTTAACACTTCCGCAAGCTGGTCATGTACCGCCACGCCTGCCTGCGTGCCTGCATATAATGTATCGTACGCATTAGAAGTGACCGTCATAAGCTTTTCGGCATTACCTAATAAAAGACGCTGACGGTCAATTTCTTCTTCTTCTCCTCTTTGAAGTTTTGCCTGATTGATTTCTTCCAATTGGAACTTTAATAAATCTATCTTTCGCTCTCTTTCTCTTTCATCCCCTGTCATCTTGCGTATCTGTCCCTTGATGCTACTGACTTCTTCAAACATGTGCCGATATTCTTTCTTTAATGCCAAAAACTGCTTTCCTGCATACTTATCCAAAAAATCGATATGGTTTTCCCACTGCAGCAAAGCCTGATTATCATGTTGACCGTGAATGTTCACAATCAAACAGCCGATATCTTTCAAAACAGACAGATTAACCATACACCCGTTCACCCTGCAGACACTTCTGCCGCTTGTGGTAATTTCCCTTGAGATGACCAGTGTATGATCATCTTCCGCCTTAATTCCTAATGTCTCCAACAAGTCACCAACAACCGCCGTATTGAATTGATACAATGCCTCTACAACAGCTTTCTTTTCTCCGGAACGGATTAAATCTCTCGAAATTCTTCCGCCCAATACCATATTAATAGCATCAATAAGGATAGACTTTCCGGCTCCCGTTTCTCCGGTCAAAACATTCAATCCCTCTTCAAAACTGATATCCACTTCATCTATGACCGCAACATTTTTAATGTGAAGTTGTAAAAGCATTCCATTCCCCCCTTAATTAGTCGACAGCGGACAGTGGAAAATTAACCTTTGCGCTGCGGTTTTAATGCATATCCCCAGGCTTATGAAACAATACATTATTTAATCATTTTCCGGAATTTTGTGGTCAAATCTTTCGCATCCTGTTCAGATCTTAATATCACCATAAAGGTATCATCACCGGCTATTGTGCCCAGAATCTCCGGCAGATTCATTGCATCAATCGTTGACGCGGCGGCCTGTGCCATACCCGCTAATGTTTTGATCACAATTATATTCACTGCATAATCAATATGTACAATGGATTCGGAAAATATGGTTCTGAGTTTTCCTGCCGTACTTGCATTATTTCCGTTAATAGACGCATATTTGTACTTACCGTTTTCCGTTAATACTTTCGTAAGGCGAAGTTCTTTAATATCTCTCGATACGGTGGCCTGTGTCACATCAAATCCACCCTCTTTTAACTTCTCCGCCAGTTCCTCTTGCGTTTCTACCACATATCTTTCAATAATTTCCAATATTTTTGAATGTCTCTCGTATTTCATATCAACTACTTTCAATTCCCCTTTCTGTTAATTTTTTTCTCAGCACATCATAAAAGTTTCTGTTGTTTACTCTAAGCAGATGTGCAACATAAGGAGCTTGTTTTATAGTTATAATATCCTTTGGCTGTAATTTGTATCCGTGCTGGCCATCTACCGTAATCACCGCGTCATGGTGATACATATCTTCAATATGGATACCGATCGTTTTATCTCTCGGCACAATAATCGATCGCGAATGCAGCGTATGGGGGCAAATCGGCGTTACAATAAACAAATTCATATTCGGATCTACAATGGGTCCGCCCGCCGACAACGAATAGGCGGTAGAACCTGTCGGAGTCGATACGATAACACCGTCAGCCGGATAGAAATCGACAAATTGTTCGTCTACAAATAGCTTAAGTGTAATAATCCTTGACAACGCCCCTTTTGTAATGCCGATATCATTCAATGCTACAAAAGTATCTATGACCCTGCTCTCCCGAATCAGACTTGCTTCAAGCATCATACGATGGTCGATTTTATATTGTCCCTCAAAAACCTTTTCAAAAAATTGTTCCAGATTATCTCGTTCTAATTCTACTAAAAAACCTAAACGGCCAAGGTTAACGCCCAAAACAGGAACACCGGTATAGGCAGTATGCCGGGCTACATTCAGCAAGGTCCCGTCTCCCCCTAATACAATGACCAGATCTGCCTTTGAATACAAATCAGATTGCGTATAACCCTGTTTTGAATACCGGATCATTCTTGCAATCTGTTCACTTATCATCACTTCTACATTAAACTTTTTCAATATCTCCATCACTTTTTTGGTATCTTTTAGCTCCCGATCTTTATCTATATTGGGAACAACTGCAACCTTCTTCATTCGTTCACATCCACTTCTGCGTTAGTCTGGCGCTTGGAATCAGGGGTTCAAAGAAAAAACATACAACTCTCATAAACGATAAACCGTAGACAACCCCTTCCTTGATTTTCGAAAAAGCCAGATATAGTGGATATCCGGCTATTGTCGTTCATGCATCTATACAGCATTTTACATGGGTTTTTATGCATAATACCGCAAAATATATACCCTCATTCATCCAACGCGAAAATTTCAAACGGCATAATGTAAATTCTTTTTCACGTTTAATTACCCTTTTTTAACAACACTCCCATTATATCAATAGTATTATGGATTTTCAAGATTAAAGTTATTTTATGAATACATAAAAATAGTCCGGAGCAAAGAATGCTTCTAAGTCCGAACCAATGCCTCATGGCTTTGTTTTACTAATTCGTGTATGGCCTGTTCATCTATGGAGTCTTCCAACCTTTCCTCCGTCTTTTTTAAATATAACAGGTATTCTATATTTCCTTCCGGTCCCTTAATAGGGGAAAAGTCCAGCTCCATGACCGATAATCGAATAGACCTGGCAAAGTCGACAATCTGTGCGATTACTTCAAAATGCACCTCTTTATCTCTTACAACACCCTTTTTGCCCACTTTTTCTCTTCCCGCCTCAAATTGCGGCTTAATCAGACAGACAATTGCCCCTCCGCACTTCAACAGCTTCTCTGCCACCGGCAGCACAAGGCGCAAAGAAATAAACGCAACATCAATAGAAATAAAATCAACCGGTTCTCCAATTTGGTCGGCACCAACATATCTAATATTCGTCCGTTCCATATTGACGACCCTGTCATCTTGTCTGAGTTTCCATGCAAGCTGTCCATATCCTACATCTACGGCATACACTTTTTTTGCACCCTTTTGCAGCATACAATCGGTAAAACCCCCGGTAGAAGCCCCAATGTCCATGCAAACCTTATGTTCAAGTACAATATCAAATGCACCCATTGCTTTCTCAAGTTTGAGTCCTCCGCGACTTACATAAGGCAGTGTATCGCCTCGTATTTCGATCTTAGAGGCTATATCCACTTTAGTACCGGCCTTGTCCACTTTTTGATGATTAGCATATACTTGTCCGCACATAATCACTCTTTGTGCTTTCTGGCGTGTTTCCACAAGGCCTTGATCCACCAGCAACACATCTATTCTCCGCTTCTCGGCCATGAAATAAAACTCCTTTGTGCCGCTCTTCGTTAACCGTGAACGACCTTAACGATGTCTCTTACAATACTATCCGTATCCAACCCATATTGTTTAAATAATTCGTCCACCGACCCGTGGGGAATAAACTCATCGGGAAAACCTTTTGTTTTTATACAAACATTGTGATTGCCTTCCCGGTTAAATAAATGCTGAACGGCACTTCCCATACCGCCTATGATTGCATTGTCCTCCATCGTCATAACCTTTCCGGTCTTCAACCCCGAATATAGAATCAAGTGGTTGTCCAGAGGCTTGACGCACCGTGCGTTAATCACCTCCGCATCAATACCGATTGCATCCAATTTTTTCGCCGCTTCCAGTGCAATGGCCACCATCTTCCCTACAGCAATAACGGAGATGTCATTTCCTTCTCTCAATATCACACCTTTTCCGGGTACAATCTTTTCATCCGATACGGAAACATTTGTATTTTCCTGCCCTCTAGGATACCGAAGTGCAATAGGTCCGGTATGATGAAGAACAGCATACTCCAACATCATTTCCAGTTCTTTGTAACTCGCCGGACACATAATAACAATATTAGGGATATGCGTAAGAAAGGATAAATCATATATGCCCTGATGAGTTTCACCGTCCTGGCCCACCAAACCGGCTCTATCAATTGCAAAAACTACATGTAAGTTTTGCAGCGCCACATCATGCAGCAATTGGTCATAAGCTCTTTGTAAAAAAGAAGAATAAACAGCCACCACAGGTTTCAAATTCGCTGCCGCCAAACCGGCAGCAAAAGTAACAGCATGCTGTTCCGCAATACCAACATCAAAAACCCTATGGGGAAACTTTTTTGCCAACCCTCCCAAGCCGGTGCTTTGCCGCATAGCGGCAGTGATGGCAACCACACGATCATCTTTGGCGGCAATATCGGTAATACATTTCCCAAATATGCCGGAATAGGTCAATCCTCTTTTGACCTTTGTCATTTCCCCTGTTTCTTTATCAAAACAGGATATCCCATGAAAAATATCCGGCTCTTGTTCTGCAAAGTGATAGCCTTTTCCTTTGGTTGTGTAGATATGTATCAGCAAAGGCCCTTTCATCTTTTTAGCTCTATCCAATACGCAGACAAGATTATTGATATCATGTCCATCAATCGGTCCGATATAAGTAAAGCCCAATTCTTCAAACAAGGTGCCCGGCATAATCATGTATTTAATAGTTCCCTTTGCCCTATGTACCGTTTTGGCCATACTTTTCCCAATGGCCGGAATACTATTTAAAAGAAAATCAATATCTTCTTTGACTTTAAAATAAACCGGTTCGGTTCTAATACGATTGAGATATGTAGATAACCCGCCTACATTCTTTGTAATGGACATCTCATTATCATTTAAAATAACCATAAGGTTATTGGGGCTTCTGCCCGCATCGTTTAAAGCTTCAAAAGCCATACCGCCGGTCAATGCTCCGTCACCGATAACCGCTATTACGGAATTCTTCTGATTTTGCAAATCCCTAGCTTTCGCCATCCCCAGCGCAGCAGATATGGAAGTACCGCTATGTCCCGTATTAAAAATATCATGCTTACTCTCATTCGTCTTCGGAAATCCGCTAAGACCGCCGAATTGCCTTAATGTAGAAAACTCCTTCTTTCTCCCTGTTACTATTTTATGGACATAGGTCTGATGGCCAACATCCCATACAATTTTATCCTCCGGGGTCGAAAACACCTTGTGAAGGGCCAGGGTTAATTCCACTACACCTAAATTAGAGGCAAGATGACCTCCGGTTTTCGAAACCGAATCTATCAGAAAACTTCTTATTTCGCCTGCAAGTAATTCCAATCGCTCAATATCCAGTTTTTTTAAATCGTTCGGATGATTGATTGAGTCCAGTATTCTATTCATCTATTTCCTCTCTTTTCCCATCGAAATCGTCTATATCTCAACAAAATTCACCTAATAACGTCTTCTAAATAGTTGGGTAATCTGTTTAATCGTCGTCTCAAAATAATAAATCAATAGCCCGACTTTATAGATAATGGTATTGCTATTGGCTATTGCAACAGATTTCCCTACTGCTTTTCCGCCCACCGTTAACGACGCTACAAAGCCTGTTAAAATCAGCCCGATTGTCACAGCATCTATAAGGCTGAAACTTCTTGCCAGCTGCGTTACAATCGTAGCACTGGTTGCACCGCTGATAATCCCGGCTATATCACCCACGACATCGTTGCAAAAATTTGAAACTTTATCAGCATTTCTAATAAGCTTAATGGTCTGCCTGGCCCCATCGATTTTTTGGGCTCCCATTGAATGGAAGGGACGTTCCGAAGCAGCCGTAACTGCAATGCCTATAACATCAAATATTATTCCCAATAAAATAATAACGATTAAAACAATAAAAGCCATACCCAAGCTCACATATCCCATAAGCGTGGAGGCAATGAAACTAATGAACATTGAAAGAATAAATGTCCATATAACAATAACAACTACCCAACTGTAGCTGCTCTTTTTATTTGTGCTATTGTCTGATTTTACTTTGCTTGGTCTACTCTTTTTATCGTTAGAATGTCCCAAATAAAATAGACCTCCTATGTCAATTTTGCTTTGCAAAATTTGAGAGTGAGACAAAGGTTAAAAGAAACCTTTATCCGTTCATGCTAAAAACCCCAACAATATCCTGTAAATGTCTTCACGTTCAATAATATTGTTAAAATAATGGGTGGTAATGTATAGAGTAAATTTTGCGGCTTAGGTCCAGTAGGCTTTCCCAAAAGAATACTGAAATGTCGCCAAATCAGCGGTTTCCCATTAAATTCCCTTCTGCTATGTCACCATAAGCAGAACTGGATCACCACTCAGTCCGCACTACAATCCCCTATACATCTCTTATGAACAGTCTAGGAGCTTTCCTCTACAGTCACACCGGTTCCTAGCCTCTTTTGCAAATAGGGTTTCAAACAGCAATAACATGTTCGTATTGGCCGATACAAACGTGTCTGATCCGTTATCCACCATATTCACTCACGGCAGGCTACGCTGTTCACAGCACAAAAAGCACCGCATAACAGGTTTAATCCTAAGTCGTACCTAACTCTGGTTTTAAAGCCCTAGAAGTGAACCACGAACATAGGTCTCCACGGAAGAGGGGTCAACGCCCGCATGCCATTGCGGATCGCCCCTCAACCTTAACTCCCAGCATCAACCCCCGACTGGGCGTCAAAAGCTAACACAAGGAACTTCATCGATGTGCCCTTTAACGGATTTTTAGGCCCGCCTTCGTAACCGGTAGATCTGACTAGAATACTGCACCACCTATCATTTCGCGATAAACCTTTTACATGGTTTTTGTTTTCATTGTCGCGAAATATATGCCTTCATTCATTCAACGCGAAGAATAAACCTATTTCATATATATTCTTTTTCGCGTTTCGTCTAGTCTTTTCATCATATTCTTTTTTAAAACAACATGAACCAACGTCAATTGTTGTCGTCCTATGATGAAGAAAATGAGTACAACCGTAATTTTCTCATCATCGAGAACATATCATAACATAAATTAAAGCACTTGTAAAGTGTAATCCTTTTCCTTTTCTGTTTCCTGCACAAAATACAATCCTATTGATTATTTGGTTTTACCTACGCTACATGCCCAGTGCAACAACCATGCCCAATAAAGCACCTACGACTACCTCAAAAGGTGTATGCCCAAGCAATTCCTTCAATCTTTCCTCAACAAAAAAGCGAGGATCATGCTTTCCCCATTGCTGGATCATCTTATTTAAGGTTTTTGCCTGCTGCCCGGCTGCTCTTCTTATACCTGACGCATCATACATCACTATCATGGATATGGCAAAAGCAATTGCAAATTCTACCGAATTCAGTCCCATATTTTTCCCGACAGATGTAGTAAGCGCAACAATAAAAGCGGAATGGGAACTAGGCATGCCTCCGGCTCCTACAAACCTTGAAAAGTCTATTCTTTTTTGTCCTATTAGTACGAAAATAACTTTTAGTATTTGAGCAATAAACCAAGCCAGTACCGCTGCAATAATGACCTTGTTGCTCATTAACTCGTCCAAATAATTCACGTCTTCTCCCCCTGCACATATAATTCCCAGTCTGAGGTTCGGAAATTGGAAAGTTTACACTTGCCGTCTTTCCCTCCAAACTCCAACCCCCGAACTCCGAACCAATTAATACTCCCTATCAATTAAATATTTTGCAAGTGCCGTTAAGAACCATTTGCGATCCCCGAATATTTCAATCTGAGCTGCCGCTTCTTCCGATAAGCTTTTTACCAGCCTTTTAGATTTTTCCATTCCCATTAATGACACAAAGGTCGATTTTCCGTTACTCGCATCACTGCCAATAGGTTTGCCAAGCTTCTCTTGCTTTCCTTCCACATCCAGAATATCATCCTTAATTTGAAATGCTAATCCTATATTTCTGCCGTATACGGCCAATGCTTCTATTTCCTTGTCGGAACCACCACCTACGATGGCCCCTGCTTTAGCAGATGCGATGATTAATGCACCGGTTTTGTGCAAATGCATATATTTAAGATGATGTTCATCAATCGGCTGATTCTCAGCTTCCAAATCAACAACTTGCCCTCCGATCATCCCTTCCGTTCCGCCGGCATGCGCTATAACCGACAGTGCCTTCATGGCCTTTTCGGGTGCTGTGCCATTTTTCACGGACGCATCGACAGCTACTTCAAATGCTTTATTTAATAATGCGTCGCCTGCCAATATCGCCATCGCTTCACCAAACATCTTATGACAGGTTAACTGCCCGCGCCGGTACTCGTCATTGTCCATCGCCGGAAGATCGTCGTGTATGAGCGAGTAGGTATGAATCATCTCGATAGCACATCCAAATGAAATGGCCTGTAACACCTCTCCTCCTACTGCCTCACAACATGCCAGGGTGATCACCGGACGCAATCGCTTGCCGCCTGCAAACAAACTATAACGCATTGCTTGATAAATGCTGCTCTGATAATTATCTATCTCCGGTAAATACTGATTTAAGTACTCGTCAACAAGCTCTATTTTTTTCTTTAGTTCTTGGTTAAAGTCCATCTATTATTTCCTTTCCTCATTAGTTCGTAGTTCGCAGGCCCTTTTCACAACACGCAACAAAGAACCTCTACGCTATTTCCTATGTACTAAAAACACCCCACTCCCTACTCCTCACACCCCACTATTACCATCCACTGCAAAAGGTTGTTCCGCCATTTCTCCGTC
>JAKSBV010000297.1 GCA_022360955.1 Bacillota bacterium | reverse complement strand
AGTGGCGTGACTTCGTTATAAAATTCCATTTTTATCAAGCACATCACCTCCTGATTTGGCCGGGGTAAATGAATACAAGCTTAAGTCGATCAATCTATTCTCTCCAATTTAAAAATAACGGGTCTAACGCCATCGTTGCAACAGGCAATCATGGTACGTTCATCCTTCATCCAATCTTTGTAAAAACCGCCGCCTCCATGGATAAAAGCAAATACATAAAGAGAAATTCCAGCCCAGGCCCCATCACAAAACCCAGGGGGCTTTTGTGAAGTATCAAGTAAATATTCTTCACCTTCCGTAAACATGGAGCATATTTCAGGACGTGAGCAGTATTCCTTAGCAATATCTTCATTAAACGTTCTTTTAATTACTGTAATTTTACATTTTGACATAATAGAACCCCTTTCATTATATACTTAATTTACTTAATTTAAAACTTTATATACAATTTTATATTAAGATGCAAAAAAATAATTGTAAAAAAGCGACACTAAATATACCTTCATAGTTACGGAGCCAGGGATACAGGATATTCCGGTAAGGATATTAGAAGAAGGTTATTGAAGATCATATATGGGATCACAAGTTTGTTTTACTATCAAAAAATAGAAAATTATGATACTATAAAACCAAGAATATTGTATAATAAAGCCCTTGGTAAAGTTGGAGATGTTTTTAAAAGAGAACTTAACAAAGGGTGCAAAATCATCAGTAGTATCAGCTTGCTTTACAATATATAATTTCAAGTATAGAAACACTGGGGGAGTAAACAAATGATATCCACTACAACGGCAAAAATTATAAATATTTTACCGCATAAATGTGTCACATACATAGCTAAAAAAGTTGTTGATACATACCTAAAAAAATATGCCAATATAATCATAGAGGGAAGTGAAAACTTAAAAGGAATAAAAACACCAACTATTTTTATATGTAATCACCTAAGTAATTCTGATGGATTAGTTTTAGACAAGGCTTTAAAAGAAATTGATCCAACTTTTGTAGCAGGTGTAAAGCTGTCAAATAATGCTGTTACGAGTATAGGCGTGAATGTAATAAAGACTACAAATATAAAACCTAATACTGCTGATAAAGAGGGTCTTAAGAAAATTATTAAGCTTGTAAAGCAAGGAGAAAGTTTATTGATTTTCCCAGAAGGCACTAGAAGTAGAGTTGGTAGTTTGATAGAAGCGAAAAAAGGAATCCTTCTTATAGCAAGAATGACAGGAGCGCCTATTGTACCTATTGGATTATATGGGACAGAAAAACTGATCGCTATCAATAAAGAAGGAGATATGAGTGCGGAAATCTTTAATTATGCAGATGTTCATATCAACATTGGAAAACAATTTAAAATTCCCAAGAGAGTAAAAGAGCAAGATAAAAAAGAATATGAATATTTTTCTATAAAATATATAATGAAGAAAATAGCGGAATTATTACCCGAGAATTATAGAGGAGTATATAAATAAGGAGACTGAAAACAATTTATGACAACTCAACCCACCATAGCACACTTTTATCGCTGTTGACAATATAGTACGAACGCGCTAAAATGGAAAGATATAGAATCTACAGCTTGATTTACTATAAAAAAAATAATAATATTGGAGGGATTTAAAAATGAGTAAATACGACGATGCAATCAAACTAATGGAAGAGTCTTGCGGAAACGGTAAAGAAGTAATTATTGCCCTTGCGACAATATCATTATCTGCGAACGCTGCCGGTAATCCCTGTCCTGCTGTCCGGATGGTTTGTGCTTATTATGAAGACGGTGCATATTATGTTTCCACACACGCTAAAAAAAATAAAGCCTTGGAAATTGAGAAGAACAACGAAGTTTCTGTTTGTGGGATGGATGGGTATGCTTTCCGGGGCATGGCTGAAAATCTCGGTTGGGTCAAGGACGAGAAGAATGCGAAAATCAGAGAGAAGTTCATAAAAATCTTCGAGTGGTTCGATGAGGAAGGCGGCGAGGACGATCCGAACTCAATCGTTCTGCGTATCACCCTCACAGAAGGTACCATTTTTGACAATGAAAAAAAATACGGTGAACATAAATATGAAATCGATTTTATTAATAAAGTGGTAAAATAAAGGGCTTACAGCTTGAAGCGAGGGGACGGTTCGATCGCTTCCTTTTGAAATATGTGATATATTATAGAAAAAAATTGGAGGATAGAAATGCCTAGGACAGCAAGAAAAAGAAGTGGTACAGGAATAAACCACATAATATTTAGGGGAATAAATCATAGGTATGTAACAGTGAAAGGGCAAGCAGTTGCTTGCCCTTTCATATATATTATGCACAAATGCTGTTGTCTCAACCTTAGGCATGAAGTAAGCACAGATAAGGCTTATTTTCTAAGAGTCCTAACTTTTTATCGACTGTCAAATGAAATTGTTATACGCTGAAGTCACAAAAGTGTGTTATGTTTCATTTATATCAAAAAAGCTTCTTATCGCCTAAGATATTGATTCCTAATTCTTTTGCGAGGCTATTTTGCTTGAACGGATTAACCTTTTGAACAACTCCGTCACGCTTAAAAAATGAGCCGGTGTTTTTAAACCAAAATGTTATACCGGCGATTTCGCATTGTTTACGTATATCCAGAACCCAATCATAATCGCATTCTCGGGCTTCTCGACCTGTTTCGCCTCCAACGCTAACGTGTTCAATACCGCCTAAATACTTACTTAAATCAATCGCACCAAGCAATGGAGCGCAAGCAACAAAACGCTTTTTAATTGGGTATGACAAGAATATCGGTAGCCGATAGTCCGCAATTTCTTGATTTTCAACAGTGCATCCTATGTTTACGTTATCATATCCATCGCCCCAATCAGCAGGCAGTGATACGTTGAAACGGTCAATACGTTTGGTTAAAATTAAAAATTCGAGATCTGGGCGGCTTTTTATCATAGCCCATGCCTCGGTACGCCATTCATCTGCCTCGGCGATAAAGAAATCAGAAGCGAAGCATGTAGCCACAATTTTTCCGCTAGATATTTTAGCCACACCATTAGCTGATTTAGCTATCGGTTTATTAAATTCTTCTGTTTTAAAAATGGTATTCTGTCCATATCGTTTAGAGAATGGGCCATAAAAATAACAATATGTGCAACCGTCGCTCACTTTACAGCAGCCTGTCCATGGCTCCCAATTCATATTTTCACCCCTAGTAACTCTTTACATAAGGCTTTTAACAAATTCTACAGGGAACATGGTTCTCTCCGCAGTTTCCTCAATGCTAAGTCCTTGTGCTAAAAAACGTTTTGCTACACTTGCCATGCTTTCGGCCACTTCAACTATAAATTTATCATAGTCATAAAACCTTATAACACGCTGCCCCCACGGATATTCTTTAGCCTTGTGAATAAATTCAATTCCTTCTATGTTGCTGATTTTATCATGCCAATAATCCAAATCTTCCACTTCAAAGTAAAGCTGAAAGTTGTTCGGCTGTGCCTTGCTGGGCAAATCTGCACCAACAAGTTCGGCGTAATTGGATTGCAGGGAAAGCCCTCTTTCAAAAGACACATGTACCCCCAAATCCATCATAATCTTTTGTTCCATTACAGTTTCGTAAAAATTCTTTGCCTTCTCCATATCAGATACGGCAATCAAAGTTCCTTGATATTGCATACTATCACTCCTTATTAGTTTTACTTAATTATATATTAGAATTTGGCTATCTCGCTGTAAAAATCGGACATATTATCCCGATACTCCTGCGGAGTAATACTGCAAATGGCCTTAAAATCATTGATGAAGTGAGGCATATCATAAAAACCAGTTTCCATAAAAACCTGTGTTAAGCCATAGTTGTGTCGCTGTAAAAGCCGTATAGACTTGTTTACACGTACAAGGCGAGAGAACGATTTTATACCCACGCCCATATATTTGTCAAAAAGTCGTCCTAAATGACGTTCGCTATAAAAAACATTGTGTGAAAGCTCTTTCACTGAAAGAGTGCCTCCGCTATTTATAATCAAGTTATTTGCTTGTGAAAATTCCTGGCGATAAAATGCACCTTTCAAGTGCGCCAGAAAGAGCCTGTCTATTTTAGTAATTAGGCTATGGATACTTAACGACGCTTCCAGTTCATTTGCCATCAGGCGGTTCATT
>JAKSBV010000386.1 GCA_022360955.1 Bacillota bacterium | reverse complement strand
CGTTTGGCCGGGGGATCAGCGGCCGTATGGTTCCGGCTATATCGATAAAATAGGTTACCCGGCAGATAAATTTGAAGTTCTATGGGCCAAAGGCTTTCAGCCATGCAGGCAGAGGAATGCCGCGGCAAAGCAGGCTTTTGGCGAAATACTCGTGCTTTTCGATGATGATTCATGTCCCCGGTCTGATTTTTTTAAGCAATTGGAAAAACATTATGCCGATGATGATGTTGTCGGCGTGGGTGGCCCAAACCCTGCCGAACCAACGGATAAGTTTATTCCGAACCTTGTAGAAGCTGTTTTTCATTCCAGGATAGCGGTATTATCAAAAGTGTCTCGTTACAAGCCTACAGGCACCATTCGACCGGGCACTGATTCAGATTTTATTTTTTGTAATTTTACTATCCGCAAGGAAATCTATCAGCAGCTAGGCGGGCTTGACGCTCGGTTATGTCCAAATGAGGAAAACGAATTTTTCGAACGTTTTTTTCGCCAATTTCCTGAAAAAAAATTGATCTATGATCCTGACCTTATTGCTATGGAACCCCGGCCGGATACAATAGGCTCCTTCTTGAAAAAAATGTTTGGTTATGGTCGTGGCAGGGGGCGTCAATTCAAGGTCAAGCCCGGTTTTTGGAGCGGATTGCATTTGATGGGTGGCTTTGTCATATTCCTTCCTCTTTTATTACTGTACTCCTGGGGTTGGAAAGCCCTTCTGGTATTAGGTACTTCCTATTGTACAGGTTTATTTTGTGCTACAGTATCCTGTGTATTTACTAATTCAAGGAAAAGCATTGCTCTTGCACTGGCACCGGCGATATTAGCTACCCACTTGTTTTATGCTCTGGGTTTGTGGCGAGGATTATTTTCCTCACTTAAGCTTTCAGGAAAAGCCAAAGAGCCTATAAAGCTAGAAAGGTATGATATTAAGACAAAAAAAACAATATTCATAGGGGAGTTTGAGTAATGAAATTGACACTTCAAATAGCAGGCGTATTTTTGGCTGTGTTGATATCCGGGTGTAGCCCGAAACTAGAAATAACTGACAGATGCGAGGTGGAAATATTAACTCCGCCAGCGGAAAAGGTCAAACCGACACAACCACCTTCAAGTAAGATTCAGTCGGTACTAGAGGCTTCTCAGGAAACAGAAAAGGTCGCCTCTTTTCCAAAAGTTTTCTTCCCTGAAACTTCACATGATTTTGGTATGGTAGAGCCTGGGACTAAGCTTACT
>JAKSBV010000280.1 GCA_022360955.1 Bacillota bacterium | reverse complement strand
CCCTCATTTCGGGTGATAATCACCGTCTGACTCACACCGGGCAATGTGAATTCTCTCTTGATTGCGGCGCAACTCGCAGTAAAAGAACTGACCCCCGGTATGATCTCATAGGGAACTCCTCTCTCCTGCAATAAGTCCATTTGTTCCCGAATGGCACCGTACAAGGTAGGGTCTCCGGTGTGGAGCCGTACCACCCTTTTCCCGGCCCTCACAGCTTCTGCTATCACCGCGATGACTTCTTCAAGGGTCATGGAGGCACTATTGAATTTCCTGCACCCTTCTCGACAAAACTTCAGATGTTCATCCCACACAAGGGAGCCGGCATAGACGACAACATCTGCTTCTTCCAGCAGACGTCTCCCTTTTACCGTAATCAAATCCACATCTCCCGGCCCGGCGCCGACAAAGCTTACCATTTCATCCCCATCCATCATTCTCCTCACTCCCCACTCCTAACTCCTACCTTCCTGGCAATGATCAACGACATATAATCGTCATCCGCCAATATTGCATGCCGGTCATATAGTGTTTTCTGTTCCGGCAGCATACATCTTTTGATATAAACATAATGGAAGCGATGCTTCTCCAGCTTATTGAGAATATCCTCTTTATTGGTATTCACCTTAAGAACGGCAATGCTGTCCACCCTTTTCAATATTTCTTCGTCAACGAATCTATCACAGAGGCAGAACCGCTCATCCTTCATTGTAAGCGGCATGTTCAGACAGCTTGCGGCCGCATTGAACGATGTAATGCCTGGTACTGTTTCAACTTGAAAATCCAGCTTTTGGAGCTCAAGCATAAGGTATATGTACGTACTGTAAACCATCGCATCCCCAAGGGTCAGAAATACGGCTGTCTGACCGTCTTTCATCATATGATCCATCTTTTCGGCCGCATTCCTATACCTTATTGCATTTTTTTCTCCCATCGGAAACTCGATTTCAATCACATCTTTGCCTTCCGTATATTCGGAAACAATCGTTTTTGCAAGGCTCTTCCCTTTGCTCATAGGTACAAAGATGTAATCACACTCCTTTATGAGACGATACGCCTTCAGGGTGATCAGTTCCTTATCCCCGGGACCGATGCCTATTCCGTAAATCTTTTTCAATGCTTAACCCCCTTCACGATAAATACAGGGTTTTGGGCTTTCATAATGCCTGTTTTGTGGTCCGCCGCCGACACTTGTATCAATTTTGTCTCCGTATTTTCATAATGGTACGCTTTCAAAAGCTGTTGAAAGACCTGCAGATTACGAAGGGTTACAAAGTTGGCCGCCACAATGCCTCCTGCATCTATGCGTTGGTGAACCGCCTCAAAGATCGATTTCAGCTGGCCCCCGCTGCCGCCTATAAAACATTTGTTAAAATGGGGAACGCTGTGCATCCCCTCGGGAGCAGCCTCTTGAATTATATTTAATACCGCCCCGAACCTTTCTGCATTTGCACGGATCAACCATACGCCTTCTGCCTCTTTTTCTATGGCGTAAACAGCGGCTCCCTGCAAGGCTGCTTCAACGGATACGGAACCGGTACCCGCACCTATATCCAAAAATGTATCTCCGCTTTCTATCTCAAGCATCCCGAGGGTTACCATTCTCACTTCAAATTTTGTCATCGGGCATTTCCCTCGTATAAACATCTCATCTTTAAGCCATCTCATTTTCTATCACCACCACTGCCAGAGCACTATGACCGGATATAGGCCCTCCGATATTTTTAACAATTATATGTTCATCGGGATAGGACAAATTGAATCCGGCATATATCTTACCCCTGACACCTTTTTGATAAAGCATTTCCGACAGAACCTGCGGTGTGTTTTGATGATCGGTCAGTACAACTGAAAGCCTATTTTGGCTAATCCTTTCCAACCGGTCTTCTCTTCCGTGGAAGCTCACCAATTGGGCATGATGCCAGCTCTTTTTCAATCTCGCCATCATGTACTGGAAAGAAGACAATCCCGGCACCACCTCATCCACCGTGATTTTATGCTTTTGAAGATAGGCAAGGATACCGTAAAAACAAGGGTCTCCCGAAGCCAACACGGCAATATCCTCTTCTCCCCGCATATGTTCCAATATCTCATGAACCTTGCCGATTTTAATAATGGGCCGCTTGATTTTCTCAGCCGACTCGGAAATTCTGCCGAAAGCCAGCACCTTACACGATGCTTGTATTTTTTCAACCGCAGCCGGCGTCACATATTTAATATCTCCCGGCCCCATCCCGATCACACGTAACATAAATGCCTCCCACCTTTTTCATCAAGCGGAGAACGGTTCAGCAGCATCTCCGCCACCCGCTATCACTATTATAATGTATCCGGGGCCCGTCCCCCTATCACTTTATCTTTTAACTGTCCACTGTCAACTATCTTCAAAGCACTCCATACTTCATAGAATACATCACGATATCTATCTCAAAGCCTTCATCCTTCACATACTTTTTAAGCCTTTCGATACAGCCATTTTTCATCCTCTCCGCCACCTGCCCATAACCCCCACGGATTATTATCTCCATTGCCTCTTCCGCCGTCAAGGCTTCCGACACCTTCAGCATCAGATCATGAGGCGCGTTTGCCATTGCCAGATAGTAGATGAAAGATTCTAATCTGGCGTCGGCCGTCTTGCTATGGGTATTGAAAATACCGATGGAAAGTTTGCACAGCTTGCCTATATGCCCTACAAGGGTGATCTTTTTAAACCCTTTGTAATAGCAATACAAGATCACATCTCCTATATAATTCGATATTTTAACCTTGCCCCCCGGGAGATGCAGCTGCTCCACAACTTTCTCACCATAATTCCCGGGATAAAGAACCAATGCATGGGTCCCCTCCTCATAAAGTGCATCCAGCGCAAGGTAGATGCTTTTCTTCAAGGCCTCTTCCGACATGGGTTCTACAATCCCTTTGGTACCGATGATAGAGATGCCGTCTTCTATGCCGATATAGGCATTAAAGGTTCTCTTTGCAATTTCTTTCCCTTGGGGTACGTATATTAAGATGTCCACACCGCCCTCTGCCACCTTCGCTACTTCCTCTATAATCATCTTTCTCGGCACGGGATTGATGGCGGCCTCCCCTGCCTTTCCCCAAAAGCCTTCCCGCCTGATTCTTCCGACACCTTCTCCGCCGTCAATCACTATCCTGTCATCCCCTCGCTTCGTAACCCTTGCAAAGATTTCAATGCCGTCGGTCACATCGGGATCATCGCCGGCATCCTTTACAATGCAGCAGGACACGCCTTGATGAGAGATACAGGGTTTTTCTACTTTAAGCTTTAACCCAACGCCTGCCGGCGTATCAATTTCGATGTATGGGGGGATGGTTCCTGCAAACAAACCGATTGCAGCGGCTTTGGCCGCCGCCGCTGCACAACTGCCCGTGGTATAGCCGCACCTTAATTTTTTGCCTTCTTTAATCACATATAAATCCTTCATCTTCCTACCGCCATATAGAGAACAGCATTCACAACAGAAGCGGCTACATTGCTGCCCCCTTTTGTCCCGCGCGTTGTGATCGAAGGTATCCCAAACTTTCTAATATATTCTTTTGACTCGGCGGCCCCCACAAATCCCACCGGCACCCCTATGACCAGCTTTGGAGAAATCTTATTTTCCTTGATCAATTCCCCGATTCTGAACAATGCGGTAGGGGCATTGCCGACCACAAAAATATCGCCGCCCTCCTTGGCCGCCATATCGACCGCAGCCATCGACCGTGTGATCCCCTTCTCTTTTGAAAGGGCATAGACCTCTTCATGGCCGATATAGCACCGGATACTGCACTTTGCCTTCTCAAGGGCCTTTTTGTTAATGCCCGCATAGGCCATTTGGGTATCGGTAACAATACGGCCTCCGGCTTTGACAGCCTCTATGCTCCGCCTGACAGCATCATTTTGAAATACCACAATGTTTTGATAATCGTAATCTCCTGTAGTATGAATCGTCCTTTTGACAATATTCAGTTCCTTCTCGTTAAAATTGTGTTCACCCATAGCTTCACCAATGATTTCAAAGCTCTTTGCTTCGATTTCCGCCGGGTTGGTTATATACATATGCTTTCACCTCTCACCGTTTGCCGTGCCTTTCCGCATAATCCAATAAATGCTCAAACGCCTTTATGTTTCCTAAAAAATTGATATGGGGATAACCGGCAAGCACGTTTTTATAGGTATATCCGCAGGCCCACGTTTTACTCCCCATCGTTTTGCGGATATGAAAAACACCTTGTCCTTCTACTTCACTTACAGACCTATGAAATTCATGGGCTGTCAACGTTTCTCCGGCCTGCCCAAGCATGCAATCCTCTTTCAGTACTATTTCAATATAACCGAACCTTTGCAGCTTCTCCGTCATCACGCTTTGGCCTTTAAACACCCCTGCCATCGGATAGTTTTCTATGCCGGCGGTAAGGTACATCAAACCGCCGCATTCCCCATAGATGCACCCTCCGTCTTCGGCAAAGGTTTTGATTGCGTCCAACATCCCGATGTTCTGCGAAAGTGCCTCTTTAAAAACTTCGGGATACCCCCCGCCAAGGTATACCAAGTCACACGGGGGCAGCTTCCGGTCATACAGAGGTGAAAAATATACGACATTGCATGCCCGTTCAAACATGAATAGGTTTTCTCTATAATAGAAAGAGAAGGCTTTATCCTTTGCGATTGCAACGGTAATGTTGTGCTTTTTAGCGGGGCATGGGGGTTGGAGAGCGGGGAGGGGCATAGGGGTCATCAGGTCCATCAGCTCGTTCATATCTACGGTTTCCGCAATGGCCCGGGCGGCTTTGTCGATTTTCCGGTGAATGTCCTGCATCTCGGTGCTTTGAACCAGCCCGAGATGCCGGCTTTTGATTTCTATTTCTTTTAGGTGGGGCACAAATCCCAGTACTTTAACAGCCGTGTATTTTTCAATCTGTTCTTTTAAAAGTGTATAATAATGCCGGCTTACCTTATTGAGAATGATGCCTTTGATCTTTGAGCCTTCAAATGCTGCCATGCCCTGTATTTTCGGAATTGCGCTAAACATTTCTCCCTTTGGCGTATAAACAAGTACGCAATTCACATCAAGCACTTTAGAGATTTCATAGCTTGAGTTTTGATAAGTATTATAAATGCCGTCAAAATAGCCCATGGCGCCCTCTATTACGCATAAATCGCCTGCAGCAAGGGAAAAGGCGCTTTTCATACCCCCTTGACCCTGAAGGTGCATGTCAAGGTTTCCTGCCTCCAATCCTGACGCCTCTTTCAAGAATGCAGTATCAATATAATCGGGCCCCGTTTTAAAACACGCTACCTGCTTGCCTGTCCGTTTCAACGCCCGAATAATGCCCATGGTTACCGTCGTTTTACCGCTGCCGCTGGATGGTGCGGTGATCATTATCCCCTTCATTAGTCCCTCCATCGTGTTTTATTCCTTAACGCATCCTGCCGATGAAATAATATTCCGACTTCCCGGCTCCGATCTCTGACCGATGACTCCTTAACTGGCACAATACGTTAAATTACTGCACACCGTACAACTATTATCAACTCCTCACCCCTCACTCCCAGCTCCCCACTCCTTCATCCACTCAACCAAATACCTGTTGCACTTTTCATCCTTGATCGCTATCCTAACATAACGATCGTCCAATCCTTCAAAACTCGATGCTTTTCGGATTAAAATGCCCTTTTGTATCATAAATCGAAACAGTATCTCTTCGTTGGCCCGGAGAAGCTTGATGAGAATATAATTACAATCGGTATCCCACACGGCAATCCCATCTATTGCTTTTAACGCAGACAGCATATACTGCCGCTGGGTACCCATGTACGCTTTTGTCTTTGCAATATAATCCTCTTGCTTGAAAATGATCCTGCCTGCCAGATCCGCAAAGGTATTGATGTGCCACGGCAGCGCAATCCGATTGTATTTTTGCACCATAGCCTTCGGAGCATAGGCATACCCCAGTCTCAGCCCGGGAAGTGCAAAAAACTTGGTGGCGGCACGTATGACACATACATGATGACTGCCGTATAATAGACGAATGCTGTCGTAATCGTCGGAGCAAAATTCATAAAAAGCTTCATCCAACAGCAAAAAGGCCCCTCTTTCCTTTACTGTTTCATGAATGGCGAGAAGCTTATCCCGGTTTATTCTTTTCCCCGTGGGATTGTTGGGATTGCCGAGTATTAACAAATCCCCTTCGCGGATATGGGGAAGCAATGCTTGATCATCTATTTCAAAACGATGATCCAGATTTACCTTCATAACCTCTTTCCCCAATATCTCCGGCCTTTCCACATACTCGGAAAAGCAAGGAACAGGTACAACCGCTCTATCAAACATCATCACCATATTGTGAATAAGCTCTACCGCTCCGTTGCCGAGCATTACTTCACTCTCTTTACATCCCAAATACCGGGCCACCTCTCCCTTCAACACTCTATACCGTATATCGGGATAGGCCGTTATATCGTCAAACCCTTCCATCATCACACGCTTTAGCCCTTCCGGCGGGCCCAACGGATTTATATTGCTGCTGAAATCTATGATATGACCGTCATATAGATGTCTGTAGGTCAGTATGTCACCGCCATGCTTCATTGTATCAACTCCAGATTTAGTTGGTAGTGGGGCGTGGGGGGTGGGGAGGATAAGGACCGTTCGCCCTTGCCCACTGCTTTAAACGCTTGTGGTCGTTTGTAGGCCATGCTTTTTAATTCTTCATTCTTAATTCTTAATTCTTCATTCCCACCAGGTTGATTATCATATACAGTATCACAAGCAGAACCTCGGACTTATACATCAATTCAATGGTGCGTTTGATATCCTCTTTGTCGATCTTACGCTTGTGAACGCCTATGGTTGGTTTTTTGACGAGTTCCCCAAAGTATACATGGTCACCTCCGAGCCGCACGCCCAAAAGTCCTGCCACTGCCCCTTCGGGATATGCGCAATTGGGGCTTTTATGGTTTTTTCGATCCTTCCACATGATTTTAAAACCTTGTATGACGTCAAAGCGGAAAAGGCCGGATACATTCAGCAAAAGGCCTGTCAGCCGGGCCGGCACAAAATTAAAAAGGTCATCGGTCTTGGCCGGGAAAAATCCTATGTCTTTATATTTTTCAGTCCTATATCCAAGCATCGAATCCATTGTATTGACCATCTTATACACAACAGCCAAAGGGGCCCCCCCTATCATTGCAAATACCAGCGGTGCGATGACCCCATCGGACGTGTTTTCCGCCACCGTCTCAACCGTTGCGCTTACGATTTCCTCCTCCCGGAGGTCTTTCGTTTCTCTCCCTACTATGAAAGAAAGCTTGTATCTGGCTTTGTTCAGGCTCTTGGTTAGTGCCCTGTATATGTTCATTGCTTCAATATGAAGGCATCTTGCAGCAATACAGGTATAGAGAAAATAAATATTCACCGCATGATACAGATAAGGGTATGGCTTCAACAGGCTGAACAGGAGATAGGGCACTAAAAAGGCAAGCGTTACATTCACAACAACGATGATTAATCCGGCCCCCAAAAGCTGCCTGTCGGTTTTCGCCATTTTTCTGGCCATCTTGTCTTCATATGCAATAATGTTTCCCATGAGTCTTATGGGATGCGGAAAAGCCGACGGATCGCCAATGATCCAGTCAATAATGATTGCAATGATTATGTCTATCATCTCCCTGACCCAAACTCCGAACCCCGAACTAGCCCATACACAAATGCCATATCCATATTATCTCTCACCGTTGCCGCCAGCTTTTCCAGTTCTTCTTCCCGCTTAATACGCAGATCGACGCTGCTTCTTTCCGCCAAGGATTTTTGCTTTCGTATTTTATTCAATATATATTCTCTAAACGCATTGGAATCAAATATGCCGTGTATATAGGTTCCGAAATATCTGCCAGCCTTCATTTCGCCATCTTTATAGGCAGTCTCTCGGTTTTCTTTCAAAGTCACTTTCACAAGCGGATTGAGATTGCCGTACGTTTTGCCGCAGTGTATTTCATAGCCATATACCTTTCGCCCCAGCACTTCCCCTTCGATATTTGCCGTCACTTTATCTCCCTTCAATTCCGTAACGGTATCAAAGAGTGCAAGGCCTGTTTCCCATTCGCCCTTGGACACCTCCCAGCCTTCCACATCGATCATTTTCCGCCCCAGCATTTGATAGCCGCCGCAGATCCCAAAGACAATGCCTTCAAAATCCTTAATACCTTTGTCAAGTCCGGTTCTTTTCAGCCATCTAAGATCTTCTATGGTATTTTTACTCCCGGGGATGACGATCATATCTGCATTTCCGATCTCTTCAAGGGATGTAATGTATCTCACAGCCACATCATCGTCAAATTTGAACGCATCAAAGTCCGTAAAATTCGATATCCTAGGGAGCTTAATCACACAAATGTCTATATCCCCTTGGGTCTTGCGGTTAAATTCCGTCGCACCGTCTTCTTCATCCAGATGGACATTCATATACGGGATAACCCCCACCACAGGGATTTTAATCAGATCTTCCAGCATATCTATCCCGCTTTGCAAGATGCTTTTATCTCCACGAAACTTGTTGATAATGACTCCCTTGATCCTGTCTCTTTCCTGCGGCTCAAGCAGCATCACCGTTCCATAGATAGAAGCGAAAACACCCCCTTTATCTATATCTGCCACAAGCAGTACGGGGGCATCCGCCATTTCGGCCATGCCCATATTGACGATGTCTGCACTCTTCAAATTAATCTCCGCCGGACTGCCGGCCCCTTCAATCACCACCACATCACACTTTTCTTCCAACCGCCTGTAGGTTTCCCGGATCATCTCTTTCAGCCGGGCCTTAAATTGAAAATATTCCACCGCATCCATGTTTTGATACGGTTTCCCATTGACAATGACCTGACTCTTCCTGTCGGAAGTGGGCTTTAAAAGTATAGGATTCATCAGTGCGGAGGGTTCAACCCTTGCGGCCTGTGCTTGAAGCACCTGTGCTCTCCCCATCTCAAGTCCTTCCATGGTTACATAAGAATTGAGAGACATATTTTGAGATTTGAACGGATATACGCACCAGCCGTCATTTGCAAATATCCTGCACAGCGCTGTTGTCATAAGGCTCTTTCCGGCCGATGAAGCCGTTCCCTGTATCATAATGCCTGCCACAATTAAACCTCCTATCCATATTGTACGAGCGGATAAAGCATCGTTAAAAATGATGGCTTTAAAAAGATATTCCAGGACTACAAATAGTTGAGGACTGACAGATCATACCCTAACATTCATCAACTAAATTTTATTTCAATTATCTTCATTCATATGAATCCTCAGCTATCAAGCCTCAGTCCTCAACAAGCCGCTTGTACGCTGTATACTAATAAACGCCGTTCATTGATTTAATATACATAAAATCCTTTTCGATGGAAACAACGGTTATCGAACCGTGATCTATCTTAAACTTATAAAAAAATTCAATATTGTCGAACACCAAAGACAGTGCACAGCGGATAACGCCCCCGTGGGTCACTGCCAGGACGTTGTCGTGCTTGTCCTTTACCGCCCGTACAAATGCCTTTGTTCTCTCATAAACGTCGCGCACGCTTTCCCCGTCCGGCAGCCTGTAATGGACAAAATCCCGGGCCCATTTGTGGCTTTCCTCCGGGTATCTCTCACAGATTTCTTCATAAGTTAGTCCTTCAAATACACCAAAATTCATCTCTTTTAATCGTTCGTCAATGCGGTAATCCCCGGCCAGCAGTTCTACGGTCCGAATCGCTCTTCGAAGGGGGCTGGTATAGACGCCGTCAAACGCGGTTCCTTTCAACCGGCCTGTCAACCTCTTGATTTCAGCTATTCCCGCATCGGAAATGTCCGTATCCAATACGCCGCCGTAACGTCCTTGCTGATTTATACTCGTTCTCCCATGTCTCACAAAAATAATATCCATCTTTTTACCACCCAAAATATAAACATACTTATTATTTCCCCTATCTCACAACCGGCACCATACACATCCCCGGTCAGGCCTCCTATCATACGGTAGGAATACTGCCTCAACATGAATGTAAAAATGACCACAACTCCTAAGGCCATCAAAAAGGCCGCTTGTGCCATCCAAAACCCTATAATTGTGAAAAGTACTGCGCTAACGATAAAATAGATCCGTGTCCCTTTGTTGATAAATAAATCACCCATACCTCCGGGTCGTGCACTTTTCCCGAAGCTGAAAAGCATTGCTTCCGCAAGCCTGCCGATGCCGCATGATAAAATAATGGCAAAGATGCCCTCCGGCAAACCCAAATTTTTTAATATGACATATTTAAAAAGGATGTCAAATACAATGGCAATCACGCCAAAAGTACCGACCCTGCTATCTTTCATAATCTCAAGTATTCTTTCTCTGGGGCGGGAGGAAAAAAAGCCGTCCGCGGTATCGGACAAGCCATCCATATGGAGCCCCCCCGTAACCGCAACCATTATAAATACGGCGCCAAGGGCTGCAATATCCAAATGTATGAAGCTGAGCAGATAATAAACAAAGGCTGCAATGGCACCAATAATCATCCCCACAAAAGGAAAGAAAAACGTCCCTTTGGCGATAAGCTTTCGATCAAATTCAATCGATATATTAACAGGCAATCTTGTTAGAAACTGAAGGATCACAATAAATGATTTCAACATACTATTTTATTCTCAGAGGAATACCGCAGGTTACAAGATATACTTCATTGCAAAGTGCTGCAACCCTCTGATTCACCCTCCCTATAATATCCCTGTAAACCCTTGCAATATGGGTTTCCGGCACTATGGAACAACCGACTTCATTAGTCACCATAACCAGATTTCCGCCGACGGCGTGAACCCTATCGATAAGCCGTCTTATCTCATACAGCACTTTCTCTTCCACTTCTCTTTGAATCTCCATGGGAATCTGCTCATATTCTTTGGTCATATCAAACATAATGTTTGAGGTTAAAACCGTCAGGCAATCAAGCAAACAATGGGTGGCAAGGGAAAACGCTCCATGCAAATCATAATTCCCCTCAAAGGTTGTCCATTCTTTAGGCCTTGACTGCCTGTGAAGCATGACCCTTTCTTTCATCTCATCATCATATGCCCTTGAAGTGGCAATATAGACGACATCTTCAATATCTTTGTAAATGGATTCTGCAAACGTACTTTTTCCGCTTCTCGCGCCGCCGGTTACCAACACAATCCTGTTCAATTCATCCCAACCTCCACATACCGATTCTATATTATAAATTACATTCATGTGCAGCACGATCTGTTGCTATAGCTGCACTCCCCACCCGTCTTATCACCGGATCACCTTATATCAACGTAAGGACCGATATCAATGGCAGCATCTTCAAATGTCCCCATATGATTCATCATGTAAAGGGCGGCTTCAATCATATTAAATGCCAGAGGACACCCCGAGCCTTCTCCAAGTCTCATATTCATATGTAAAGGGGGTTCCAGCCTCAACTCTTCCATGACATACGTCGCCCCCGGCTCTGCCGAAAGGTGGGAAGGAAACAGGTAATCCCTCACAAGAGAATTAAATCTGTATGCACAAAGCGCTGCAACAGAGGATATGAGGCCATCCATGACAATGGGGATTCTATGCCGGGCAGCCCCCAAAAAGCACCCGCATAACGCGGCAATGTCAAAACCGCCAACCTTAGATAATACATCTATGACATCTTTTCGATCCGGATGATGGAGTGCAACGGCCTGCCTCACAATTCTCTTCTTATGTTCATGCTGCGTCTCTGTGAGCCCCGAGCCTTTCCCCACTACAACATCCGGCGCTATACCGGCGAGTACACTCAATATTGCGGCACTCGTTGCAGTATTGCCAACCCCCATCTCGCCTGTTCCCAAAAGGTCTACCCCATCCTTCGCCAGATTGTCTGCAATCTCTATGCCTGTTTCAATCGCTCGAATGGCTTCCTGCCTGGTCATTGCAGGCTCTTTTAACATATTTTTAGTACCATAGGCTATTTTTCTATTGATAATTTGAGCATTTCTAAAATCCGCCTTTACACCCACATCCACAATCGTAATATCTGCCTTTGCAAAAGCCGCTAAGGCATTTACACCGGTTATACCCCTTGTAAAGTTATTCGTAACGGCGGCTGTCACACTTTGAGGACACGCACTGACGCTTTCCTCCGCAACGCCATTGTCGGCACACATAATGACAATATTTTTTTTCTCCACCCTATTGTATATTTTCCCGGTAATACCCGTCACCTGTGCGGCAATCTCCTCAAGTTTTCCAAGACTGCCGATGGGCTTGGTAAGATTATCAATGCGTTCCCATGCCTTTTCGACCACCTCTTGATATAAGGGTTGAATCCTCGATAGCGTTTGATTTAATACTGCCACAACATTTCCTCCCATATGCTTCGGACCGAGTCCTTCACATTTCTAATCAAAAATACGGCTTTTCACACCGGACTCCCGGCTCCCCACTGCGCACCATCCGTCATCAACCTGCAAGACTGCTCACATTATGCCGTTTGACAGGTATAATATGGGGTTTGCCGGTAACAGGATGGTTCATAATATAAACTTCAATATTGTAAACCGCCTCTATATTTTCTCTGGTAAGCACAGATTCAGGCGTACCCTGCATCACAATTTTTCCTTCATTTAGCAATATTAACAAATCGCTATACTGCGCTGCCAGGTTCAAGTCGTGCAAAACTGCCACCACGGTCATGCCCTTATCGGCAATCAAATCGTTCATTGTATCCATCAACTCCATCTGGTGCTGAATGTCAAGCTGGGAAACGGGTTCATCCAAAAGCATGATATTGGGCTGCTGGGTAAGGGCCCTTGCGATAATAACCCTCTGTCTTTCCCCTCCGCTGATTTCATTGATGTTTTTTCCCTTCAAATGCCAAACATTTGTAAGCTTCATGGCCTTTCGGGCGATATGAATATCTTCTTCCCCCTCCGTCTGAAAGGGCCTAAAATATGGACTCCTGCCCATTAAAACAATATCCATGACCGAGAAATCAAAATCTATATTTGTATTTTGAGGCACACAAGCAATTCTTTTTGCAACCTCCTTATTTGTTAATTTCTTTAAATCAACATCATGAATATAGACCGTATGATCTTTGGGTTCAAGACTCTTGGAAAGGTTTCTGAGCAGGGTTGTCTTTCCCGAACCGTTAGGACCTATAATGCTGTAAAATTTTTTCTTTTCTACGGTCAGATTGATATCGTGAAGGATTTGTCTCTCACCAAAATGCCAGTTCAAGTTTTTAACTACCATCGGGTACTTGGATATTCGATCCAATCAGTTCACCTTCTTCTTGTTTTGTATTAACAGATATATAAAATACGGGGCACCAAACGCAGAAGTAATGGCACCTACAGGCAGTTCCCCAGGAGGAATGAGATTTCTTGCGAGGGTATCGGACAGCACCAGAAATATAGCGCCGCCAAGAGCAGAAAAGGGGATTACCGCCCTATGGTCCGCACCGAGCAGCAATCGGACCGCGTGGGGAATCATCAGCCCTACAAATCCTATGATGCCGCTTACCGATACACAGGCGCCCACAACAACCGAAGAGATGACCAGCAACACCTTCTTTACCTTTTCTACTTCAATCCCCAAGCTTCTGGCCGTCTCATCTCCCGTAGCCATCACATTCAAATCCCTGGCAAAAATCGCAATGGCGATTACACCTGTTGTTACGATGGGAAACAAGATTCCCACCTGCTTCCAGCTTGCAGCCGAAACACTTCCCATAAGCCAGAATACAATTTTTTCGATTTGCTCTCTGTTAAAAATCATCATCATAGATATCATGGAAGAAAGGAAAAAGTTGACCGCTATCCCCGCAAGAAGAAGCGTAACGGTGGGCAACTTGTTGCCTATCCTCCCAATATGAAATACGATAAGGGTGGTAAAAATAGCGCCTGTAAAAGCCAAAACCGTGGTCAGCCCCATCCCGAGCATCCTATGGCCCAGCCCTAAAATCATGGCTATGGTTGCCCCAAAGGCAGCACCGGAGGATATCCCCAAAACATACGGGTCTGCCATGGGGTTTTTAAACATCCCCTGGAATGTACTCCCAACCACCGACAGCCCCATGCCGACCAGTGCGGCAAGAAGTATCCGCGGCATTCTGATCTTGAGCACGATGATATGGTGGGTTTTTTCAATGCCTTCCGTAGAAACCAGTCGGTTGATCAAAGGCACTTTGTCCAGCATAATCCTTATGGATTCAAAAAAGGATATCCTTGCCACACCCAAGGTACTTGAAAAGATGATCAACCCCACCAATACCAAAAAAGTCACCACAAAGACAGCTGTGTAAAATTTTCTCTTTTCTATAAATGTCATTCCCTATCCTCTTCTCGTCTTACAATACAAAAAATCTAAATTATAACGGGTTGTCTATTGTTCGTTAAACGCATCGGGATGAATGATTTTAGCCAGTTCCGTCAGTCCGTCTGCAAGCCTTGGCCCCTGTCTGTCTAAGAGATTGTTATCGATCTCATACAATTGATTGTTCTTAACCGCGTCCAGGTCTTTGTATCCGTTTGCATTGCGAATTCCTTCCTTGGCATCATAATATTTTGAACAGATCAGCATATCCGGATTTTTTTCCACGAGCCGTTCAAGGCTGTACTGCCATCCCTCCACATCGTCAGCCGCATTCTTCCCTCCTGCCGTTTCTATCAGCTGTCCTATAAACGTATCTTTCCCCGCGGTAAAGTTTTGTTCGCCAAACCCGACCACATAGTAAACACGAGGGGATTCTCTGCCGGTTACCTTATTGCGCACTTCCCGGACCTTTTGCTGCATCTCCGAGACAACTTCGTCGGCCTTCTCCTTCGCATTTAATACCCTTCCTACTTTCCCGATCGTTGCATAGACACCTTCAAAATTTTCCTTCTCGTATAATACAAGCACTTTCACGTTCAACGCTTCAAGCTTTTGCACGACCTCTGCCTTGAAGTGGGTTGATCCCATCACAAGGTCCGGCTCTAAGGCGACGATTTTTTCAACATTAGGTGCTCTCAGTCCTCCAACCGAATCGATTTGCTTGACTTCTTCCGGATAATCGCAGTAATCGGTTCGGCCCACCATTTTATCCTGTTCACCCAAGGCGTATATTGTTTCCGTGATATTCGGTCCGATGGCAATGACCCTTTCGGGTTCTTTCTCGATCCTGACCTCCCTTCCCTCAGAATCTACAACCGTTAAAGGATAGACCACTTCATCGACAACCTGTCCGTTGAGAGGCTTATCCCCCTCGTCAACCGCACATCCTGCCGAACCCAAAATCAAAGCAAATAGCAAAATCACCGATACCATTCTTTTTAAAACCATCATCAACACATAATTCTCCTCTCCAATAGGCTTAAAGCTAAGACACTCTCTATTTTACAATAAACTTTTTACATGGTGTCTATTTGAGTATAGATTCTTCTTCACCTTCAATATATTTGGAATCTAATACAATAATTATGAATCTTTTTGCCTGTATATAAATAAAATTCCCCTGTCCTTAACGGTCGGGGGAAATAGCAAAAACTATTCCAAATACAAAACCCTCACATTACAGTGAGGGCCTGGAAATATACACAAACATTTATCATTAATGCTCTGCTTATCATTGCATTGTGTATGTTATTGCCTCCCCTCCGAAGGACATATCACAGCATTAGGCAGGTCTCCTGACTCACGGGTCATTCGCATCTCTCCTTCCCGGCAATCAATCTGCCAGTGGAACCGAGACTTGTCTCCGTATACAGTAGCGGGGGCTGTAGCGGATTTGCACCGCTTTCCCTATTAAACAAAAAGTACCTAAAACTTCACATACTCTATTCTATTGTTTAAATTATATTATGAAATTTGCGATGTTGCAAGCAAAAATCCTAATATTTTTTGTAATTCTTTAATGGTGAACGCCTATTTCCCTCTTATCGGCCCGCAATAACTTCTTAACTTCTGCACCCGGCACCCAACTTCTTGTCATATATTTTCCTTAAAATATCCTCGATATTGCTATCTTTAACACTAAAGTCGATTATATCATACTTTTCCATAAGCAACCTTGTAACTGCCGCTGATGTGTACTGTTTTGTATTGAATGTAGCAGTTTTTTTACCTTTTTCTATATCGATTATAGTTATGCCGTCTGCCTCAAAGCTATTCTCCGACTTGCTTTCGTCATATATAAACTCAACTACACTATCTTCTGCATAACTATCCTTGAATCTTTCTAGTTCACCGTCAAATAGCAGCTTACCCTCGTCAATTAGTATGAGTCTGTCGCATATTTCCTCGATATCATCCATATCGTGTGTTGTAAGAATAACAGTAGTTTTATGCTCCTTGTTAATCACTTTTAACGCCTCACGTATACGCTTTTTCGCTAGTACATCAAGTCCGATTGTCGGCTCATCAAGATAGAGTATATCCGGGTTGTGAAGCAGTGCCACAGAAAACTCTGCACGCATTTTCTGCCCTAGACTTAGTTGGCGTATTGGACGAGTTAAAAACTCGCTCATATCTAAAACTTCTGTGAAAAAGTCTATGTTGCGTTTGAAAGTTTCGCCATCTATCTTATACATTTTTTTTGTATAGCTGATATGCGTCAAGCATTGGCAAATCCCAATATAGTTGACTGCGTTGTCCAAATACTACACCGATATTCATAGCATTTTGTTTGCGGTTGTTATGCGGAACGATACCGTTCACTATGACTTCGCCTGAGGTTGGGTGCAGTATACCTGTGAGCATTTTTATAGTGGTAGACTTACCTGCACCATTCGGTCCGATATATCCAACAAGTTCACCTTTATCTATGCTAAAGGAAATATCTTCCACCGCTTTTTTTATAGTATACTCACGCTTGAAAAGCTGTTTTACGGTGTTTACAAAACCTGTATTGCGTTTGAATACTTTAAACTCTTTGTTTAAGTTTTTTGCCTCTATTATTGACATAATATAATATCCTTTCTTACTTATTATGAACCTGTGCTGCTGTAATGCTTAACTGCGAAGAAAAAGAATTTATATCCTAACACTGTTAACATTATACCTATCACTGGAGTTAGTAATGCAAGATTTGGATTGAACCCTATGTTATCTTTACCAAGTAAAAAAGCAACTGGAAAAAAATTAATAAATGATATTGGTACAATAATGATGAGAAAAAACTGTATAAACTTATTATAGATATTTAAAGGGTATCTAGCAAAATCATCTAAAGACCATTTTAATGTTATTAATGCGTCTGACTTTATTATCCAAAATGCAGGTATATTAAAAAACATAAACAAAGCACAATGTATTAATGCTCCACCAATTATAAAAACAATCAACATCATCATATTATAAAAAGTTGTGTTAAAATCCAAATTTACTATAGCAATTATCATAGTTCCAATACTAGCAATCAGATTACCTATATAACCATATAAAAAACCTTTTCCACACAGGTAAAAGAATGGATTAAGTGGCTTTGTCAGCATTTCATCAAATGTACCTTGTTGTATGTGCATAGATAGCATAGCAAATGGATTAAACATAAAAAAGCCTGCTAATGAGTATGCGGTAATATTTATTGATACAAATAGCAATATTTCATATGCTGTCCACCCCGCTAATGTTTCAAATCTATATACTAATAGAAATGTTACTATAAATTGTGAAGCAAAACCCATAAATTTTGCAAATGTTTCTGCCCAAAATGCTCCTGGATATTCGACTATACTCTTTAGTTTTATCTTCACAAAATCCCAATATAAACTTGCATATTCCATAAGGCATTTATACTCCTTTGTTTTATATGGTTCAAAACTTTTTAGTGTACAATAAATTTAATCTTGTTTTACAAGCAGAGTTTGTGTGTGACTGCTTCACCCTCCTTGTATTGTTACAACACGCTGTGCAAAGTGCCATACAAAACGTTCTATTAACAGCAATATTCCAAGCCATACAAACTGCATAATAATTATATTAATTGCTCCGCTAAAATCAACTTTTCCAAGAAATATATTTATTGGCTCAAAGATAAAATACTTAAACGGTAATACGTCTGCAACAAGTTTGATAGGCTTAGGATAAAACCATAGGGGTACTGTCATGCCTGCAAACATAGTCATAAACGAATTAACTATCCAGTTTATATGAAAATCGGTCTTTGTCCAAAATGCAGTCAGCCCCATTATGTATTCCATAGTAGAGTAAAGTATCACTGCCATAAATAATGCGATGATAAAAAAGATCATTTGAAACGGCCTACTTGGGAAAACAAAACCCCAAATCAGGCTACCAATCACTACTATTGGAGCAACAAAAAACACAATCGATAACATGTTTTCACCAAGTCCATTAAATATTGCACAGAGTTTAAGGTTTATTGGGCGGATAAAGTCAATCGATACTATACCTGTTTTTGCACGACCTGCTACATAACGACTTACAGGCAAAAGCACAACTGTTCGCACAACTTCCACCATAAGCACATATGTAAGCATTTCAGAGAGATTTATTCCATCTACAATACCGTCAGTTGTGCTATACAAAGCTGTCCATACATTTGCCATAATAAACACAAAGATAAATGATGTAAATATACGTATTAATGTATTTGCTCTGTAAATAAACTGGGACTGGAAACTTTTTTTCAAAAATTCTATATACAACTTAATCACATCCTTATATTTATTATACATTTTATGTAATGTTTGATATTTATAAGGTATTATTCCATTTTGCAATACAAGTATATCATATTATAAACTTTTTCAGATTTCTTTTCAATATTTATTTGATTATGTAGATGAAGTTACTGATGACATAAATGATGTTTTCAGCCTTAATATCGGTCAAAAAATTATGACACTTGCTGAAATTAAAAAAAATTTTGGATTGGTTAAAAAACGCTGATTTACCACTACAATTTTTGGCACAAAACAACCCCCTAAAACCCTCTTTTTTAAAGGGCTTAAGGGATTATTTCTTGAAATTTGCGGTACTGCAAGGAAAATCCTAATATTTTTTGTAATTTTTTAATGGTGAACGCCTATTTTCTTCTTATCGGCCCGCAATAACTTCTTAACTTCTGTACCCGGCACCTAATTTTCTGAGATATTTACATAGTCTGTGATATTCCGATAATAGTCTATGGAGTTCACTGGGTTTATTCCTCTTTAACCAAACGGCTTTGTAGTCAACCAACCAATATTCCAATTTGACCGCCAGTTCCGCAGGCGTATCCGTTAAAACAATATTAGGTGCTTTTAAGACATATTTTTTTAAGACCAGATACAAGCTGTTAAATAGCTCAATCCCTATTGATGAAACATAGAATTCTTCAATATCCACCCTGTTTTCTTCTGCCACTAAGCCCATATAATCAAGTAATTCTTCTCTAATACGCCGTATCTCTAAATTCTTATCATAGATATGATCGGCTTTTAATGCGCTAAGGGGCTGTGTATCGTTTTTTTGCAGCCAATAGACAATCGGATAAAAGGTTAGCACGTGGTTTTCACTTAACCTTACCAATAAATCCAATAATCTGCCGGAACGATCTCCATAATGTATGTGAGAAATTATTTTATTTATATCTTCATAGGTATAATCACTCTCCGGATTCCACGAAAAAGCGGCTCCATAGATCAAACCCGGGTAAGAGTTAGCTAAGAGATTAATATGTCCATAATCTCCCCAATCCGTATTGAGAACACCCACAGCATTATATTTTTGAGCATAGGAAATCATAGCAGTAATATTCTTAAAAGCTTCCGTGTGATTGTTCATTAATCTGTTCCAACCGCACACCCCCGGGCATACGCATTGTCTGATACCGGTGCCGGCTATTTTTTTCACATTCTCTTCATTAGGGGTGGGAGCGTAATCCCAGTTCAAGCAAATGATATCTGCCGGCAGTTCTTTCACTAATTCGGGGTAATGCAGCATAATATCTCCCCAAAACATCACTTCCTTGTTATATTGCTTTACACCTTTTATGATCTTATTTAAGAAATCCACATACAATCTCCCTTTACCTACCTGCGCGCAGAGCTCTTTTGTTTTAAATTCCCCCAGGTCAAAGGTTTCATCGGCACAAATATTGAACTTATCGGAAGAAAACAGCGGTATGACTTGTTCAAGCATATCATATACAAAGTCTATGCTCTCCGTCAGCGTTGTATTTAAAGTATGCCGGGTCATCCTATCAATCCAGGAAAAGGGTTGCTCCAGTGAATCGTCCCTTTCACAGAGATGATTAAAAGTATAACTGCCGAGTGCCTCATATAAGTGTCCAAACGTAGCAAAAGAAGGAACCAGTTCGATGTGGCGTTCCTTGCAATAGGCATCTAATGCTATAATTTCATCTGCTGTTAAAGGATCGGTAACGGACCAGATTTCACTATGACCTTTAAATGCAAAAGTGTGTTCAATATATAACTGCAGATGATTGATTTTATAAAAGGAGGCTGCGTCGGCAATCTTTTTAAGGGTCGAAAGGGTAGGTACCTTTCCTCTGGTCACATCATGATAAAACCCTCTTATTTTATATTTGGGCCGATCTGCTATTTCACCGCACTGAATATGTCTTCGATACTGTCTAATAAGCTGACATAAGGATTGAACACCGTAAAACAAACCGCTTTCCGTCGAATAGAATATCTTAATGCTATTTGGGTCAATGAACATTTCATACCCTTCTTCGGGTATCAAATCCTTATGTTCAAATAGAATATAATTGGACTCACAGCATATCTTCGCTTTGGACAGCTTTAAAGCAAAACCTAAAAATGCGGCTGCCTCCTCCGACAGCTTAGTAGCCGAAAACAAAATATTCCGATTATCATTTGAGGGTATAATAATTGTGGTTAGCCGGGTTATCGAAAAAAATTCGTCAATTGTTTTTATACTGCTTGGCTGTGGAATAATATTCATCTCATAACATTCTCCTTCTCTTTTGATTTACTTCCTCTCCTATGGCCGTATCATGTCAGTCCCAACCTCCGATACTGTTCTTCCGGCGCATCATTTTCTTTCATAAGTTCGACCATCTCCTTCACCATATTTGCTTCTATATGCCTGTCTTCAATGGGCTGCTGCTGTTTCGGGTCTTTGGCAAGATCGTACAACATCGTATCAAACAAATATATATCCTCTGCTTGAAAGGCCTTTGTTATTATATATCAATGATAAGACACTATCAATATCCCAATCGTTAAATAGTTGCATGCTGAGGGTTGAAAATCTTTTACCTGCGCAAGTACGAGCTCGCTGCCCCCCTCATACTCCATAAATATCCTGCTTAAGATTTTATATTTGTAAATAAGAAAATCGAACCCATAAAATACCATAAATAAAGACATCCCACATCTCCTTAAGGTATAATGATGTTAGCCACAACATATTAACCGAAAGGAACAGTGATGCAAAATGTCCCGTAATCCACTAAGGTTTTAAAAACTCATAATAATGACTACCATCAACCTAATCACCTTAGTGTTTTATTTCTTTTTCCAATGCTTCTATCTTCTTTATATTTAGGCCGGTAATATCAGCTATAATCTCCTTTGACAGCCCTTTACCTATTGCAGCTTTCGCTGTTTCTATCGCTTTTTTCATTTCTCCTTTCTCTATCCCTTTTTCTAT
>JAKSBV010000064.1 GCA_022360955.1 Bacillota bacterium | reverse complement strand
GTTGGTAAAACAATGAGACTGCCATCACTCTTTATGCCCCAAGTGATCATAGCTGGCTTATCAACACTATTGTGCTGAGGGCTATTATTGTTTTCGAGTGTTTGGAAACCCCGGTAAAGGACAGCTCCTGCTGTAGAGTTGGGACTTAAACTCCAAACATTAGAGTTGCAAGTATCATATAGAGGATTGGGAAAAGGAATAGAATAATATTTAGCACTACACCCCATTTTGCAAGGTTATCCTTGGTTTTCTTTAACGGAATCAAACCGAGTACTACACCAATAGGAGCTATAAGTGAGGGTAATAATATTAAGCCTCCTTGAAATTTAGTTGTATGTGTAGGAAGAACCTGAGTAAATTCATTGATACTAACCAACATAAGAAAGATTCCAATACCCATTGATATTTTACCAAGCAATGTACGCTTTGATGGTGCTTCACTATTTCTGCTCATAACTACACCTCTCATTCAATCTTAGTTATTATGAATATAATAAGTCTTTAGAGCTATAAAAATAATTATATTAAGAATAGACACAATGCCTATAAAATTAAGGGGATGGAGTGTATTAGTGTCTATATAAGAGTAAACGACAAACATAAGGGCGGTTCCGATCATATTTATCCAAAAGGTTATATATCCTGCTCTATGCTCATGTGATTCGGTTCTTTCATCCGTATCGTTCACTGATTTATACCATTTTTTTGATTTTGAAAGAGAAATACCTTCAACTATTGTCCATACGACAAATATGACTGCTATCAATGGTAAAACCCAATAACCACCTCCCTGCATATATAGTGAATAGGTAAATAAAGAAAAGCTCCGCAATATCAGTACAATAGACAAAATTAGTTTTATTAAGAAACGGTACAAGTAAGTCATACTATTCTTCACCCTCTTTCATCCAGAATAATTCCTCAACAGACGTTCCTAAAACCTGGGCTAACTTTATAGACAGTCCTACAGACGGCTCATATTTTTGCTTTTCTATAGAAATAATTGTAAGCCGTGTTACATCAACCAGCTCTGCTAACTGTTCTTGTGTCAGATTGTTTTGAGTACGTAAATCCTTTACCCTGTTAAAAATAAGGTATTTATTTCCCATTAACCCACCTCTTGCCTTGAATAATGTATAGTATACTATACATATAGCATAGTGTCAACCAAATTTTACATGCCCCCGCCGCGGCCAATTTCTTGAAAATCTAAGGACATTGTGGTAATCTAATGGAAAAGACCTAACACAGGAGAAAAGAAAAATGACTAATGCAAAAGAAGAATATCGTAAAAGGCTTGATATCTATCACCAGCAGCTGCAACAGCTCACACGTAAGAGTAATTTATTAAGCAATCTGAGATTATTGGTTATGACAATAGGGCTGGCCGGCACGATATGGCTGTATTTTCTGAAAATGCAAGGTACAAGTACTATTGTTTTTTTTACAACGCTCCTCGTCTTTATTGTGCTGGTCGTGATGCACGAGCGTGTTCATAGGACAAAGGATAAGACGGAGTCTTTATATCGCATTAATGAGCAAGGGATAAAACGTTTTGACGGAGAATGGAAAGGTTTCAAAGAAACAGGAGAAGTGTTTGCAGATGAAAATCATTTCTTCTCATGGGACCTGGATATTTTCGGTAAGGCCTCGCTGTTTCAACGAATGAATGCAGCAGAGACTTATATAGGCAAAGAGAAATTAAAAGCATCATTGATCACACCGCAAAAAAGCTGTGAAGCCATTGCACAACGACAGGAAGCCATAAAAGAACTTGCCGGCAAAATTGACTGGAGACAACGGTTTCAGGCGGCGGGGATGGCGGAGAGGGATGCGGTAAAGGCCCCGGATCAGCTATTGCGATGGAGTAAGGAGCGGAACGCTTTTTACCGGAAACCATGGGTGAATTGGACGGCAAGGATACTGCCTGTTCTGACCATAGTTGCCATGATATCAGCCGCAATGTTTCCGAAAATGCCATACTTTATCGCTGTTCTATTGCTATTGCTCCAAATTTTTGCATTAAGCATTCGTTTTAAAGAGATGTTCAAAATATTGAATGTCGTCGATACCTATCGGAGGGACATTAAAACCTATGAAACCATGATCGGACTCATTGAACAGGAGCCGTTTCATTCGTCCTATATCAACGCACTCAAAAAGCGTATGCAGGGTAAGCAGGGGGAAACGATAAAACAACAGATCCGTAAGCTGGACAAGATTCTTGATTGGGTTTCTTTTCGTCATGCGCAGTTCTATATCCTTTTTAATATTTTAACGTTGTGGGATTATCATTGTACAATTGCTGTAGAACAATGGAAAGAACGTTATGGGTGCTATTTGGCAGAATGGATTGCATGCTTGGGAGAAATAGAAGCATTATCAAGCTTAGCCGTGATTGCTTTTGAACAGCCCCAGTGGAGTACGCCCAAGATCGTAAGTGAACAGAAGATTTGTACACGGCAGATGGGACACCCTTTGATTGCAGATGAACAGCGCGTATGTAACGATATATGTTTTGGGGAAGAAGAGAATGTTTTATTGATTACCGGTTCTAATATGTCCGGTAAAAGCACCTTCCTTAGAACATTGGGCATTAATCTGGTATTGGCCTATGCAGGCGCACCGGTTTGTGCGGAAGCATTTGAATGTCCGATTCTGGAGATTTATACATCCATGAGAGTAAAGGATAATTTGGAGCAAAACATTTCTTCCTTTTATGCGGAGCTTTTGCGTATTAAAACAATGATAGAGGCCGCAGCAAAAGGAGAACCCATTTTTTTCTTGCTGGATGAGATCTTTAAAGGTACGAATTCCAGAGATCGTCATATAGGCGCCAAGACCTTAATCAGAAAATTAAGCGGGGAGAGTGCGCTGGGACTTGTGTCCACCCATGATCTGGAATTGTCCAAATTGGCTGAGGAAAAAAAGACTAAAATGCAAAATTATCATTTTCAAGAATATTATAAAGACGGACAAATATTTTTTGACTATCATTTGTATCCGGGGGTATCAACAACTTTAAATGCTATCTATTTAATGAAGCAGGCCGGCATTGAAATAGAAGAATTGCCCGAACAGATAAAGATTTAGCAGGGAGCCGTCATGACAAAGATGACCGACTTTAAAATCCGATGTTTTCTTGCACTCCTTAATGATGATACCAATTTCCAAAGGCTGTCCGAGGCGCAGCAATCGATACAAGCAGCCGTATGAGAAGGGGGAAGAGCAATGTATAGAGTAGTGCTTGTTGATGACGAACCGTGGACGTTGATAGGGATTATGAATACGGTAGATTGGGAAGCAGAAGGCTTTGAGATTGTCGCAGAGGAAACGAACCCGGTGCAAGCCTTCAATAGCATATGCGAACAAAGGCCCGATATAGTCTTTACGGATATAAAAATGCCCGGGATGACAGGGCTGGAATTGATCCGGAAAATCAGAGACGAAAACATTCATTCCGAAATTATTATTATCAGCGGATTCGCCGATTTTAATTATGCCCAGGAAGCGATCCGGCAAGGCGCTTTTGATTACTGCTTAAAACCGATAGAAGAAGAGAAGCTGATGCAAATTCTTCAAAAATTAAAAGTGCATTTAGATCAAAAAAGCGGAAGGCCCGAAAGCCGGCATGACAGTGTCGGATATAGCGGAACAAACAACAATTTAAAACAATTGCTGCAGCACATCAATCATTATTATAATCAAAATTTAAAACTAAAAGAAATAGCGGAAAAACTATACATGAATCCTTCTTATTGCAGCCAGCTGCTTAGAAAGGAATTAAACACGACTTTTTCCGATTATTTAACGGATATTCGGATCAAAAAAGCAAAAGTACTGTTGCAGGATATGTCGTTAACAATCCAAGAGATATCTCAAAAGGTAGGCATCAAAGACTATTATTATTTTAATAAAGTGTTTAAAAAGCATTGCGGCATGACACCTTCTCAATATAGAAAGAGTGATAAGGGATGAAATTCCAACAATTAAAAACAAAGTATCAATTATTGGGTTTGACACTGGCATGTATATTGCTGGTAGTCGTCATAGAAATATACGCCTATGTGAGAATGACAACAATTGTTAAGGAGAAGGCCGTAAATTATGCGGAAAGCGGTATCATCCAATTAGATGAAAATATAAATGTCGTAACCGGTTCGGTAAGAGAACTGGGTTTTAACATTGCCTATGAGGAATATGTACAGAAATTCTTGGTGGCTGAAAACTATGCCGAGCGTGTAAAGTACATGGATTTTGTCACTAATTTGATCAGCAAGGTAGCGGTATTTAATAAGGATATCGTTGATATAACGCTGATTGACAACAACCAGAATATTAATAGCTTTTTAGACACTAGCGTATATACCACCTACAAAAGATTACACCAAAAGTACAACTTTACGGATGAAAATTTCAGAGAGCCTGTATTTGTTACCTATTTTGAAGATGTATATGAGAAAGAATTTTTGAGATATGCCTATATTATCCCCATTTTTTGGACAACGGACGAGATCGTACTGAATAAAAAAATAGGTTCCATGATCGTGATTTCTAAAGCGGAAAGCATCAAAAAATTTGTGGAAAGCATCTCGCAGACAGGGGATGAAATATTTTATATCCAGGATAAAAACAATCAATATATTTTTTCGAATAAAAATAAAGAAGAGATTGAAAAAGCACAACAATCCGAGCCTCAATATATCACGATACGGAAAGAGAACACGAATACGAATTGGGATATTTCCGTCACTATGCCCATAGCAAGTGTCACGGAGGATATCAGCTTTTTTAGCAGTATCGTTATATGTATCGGGATCATTATGATATTGCTGCTTGTCGGTTTTATGGTTATTACAACCAATAATATTACTAACCCTATGGAAGAAATTATAGATTCTATCAATAAGATAGGTGAGAAGAATATCAAACAAAGGCTAAACGGTGCCATTAAAGGCGAATTTGGTATTATCGCCCGTAAGATCAACGAAATGCTGGATAAAATTGAAAACATGACTAAAAAAATATTTACCTCCCAGAAGGAGTTGTATGAAGTCGAACTCAGCCATAAGCAGGTGGCTTTGTCCGCGCTTCAAAGTCAGATCAATCCGCACTTTTTATACAATACGCTGGAATGTATCAGAAGTATTGCCACCGTTTATCGGAGCAAAGAAATTGCGGTCATTGCCACCAATATGGCAAAAGTATTTCGATACAGCATTAAAGCAGACGATATGGTTACGGTCAATGATGAAATAGAAATTATTAAAAATTATTTAAAAATTATTGATATCCGATTTTGCGGAAAGATAACATACAAGATAGAAGCAGACCCTGACATCCTGGAATATAAAATACCGAAAATGATTCTGCAGCCTATTGTGGAAAATGCTGTCTATCATGGTTTAGGGCCAAAATTGGGAGAGGGCGTAATCGCCATCAGAGGTTTGCTTGATCAAGATAAAATCATATTTATGATTGAAGATAACGGAGTCGGCCTGGATGAAGAGATGGTGAGAAAATTGAATAGAAGGTTCCAAGGTGAGAAGTATGAAGAAGATAAAAACGCCATCGGCCTTTACAACATCCAAAAAAGAATAAAACTGGCGTTGGGCAGCAAATGCGCATTTCACATTGAGAGCCAAAAAGCGGCCGGAACAACCGTAACGATTCGAATGCCGGTTGTCGCTGCAGGTGGGTGGGACAGTGATGCAAAAAGCTAAAGTGGGGCAGGGTATGCTCCGCTTTTTTTAAAAATCATAACAGCTGTCCGTATTCTATTTGCTAAGCATTTTACCAAAAAATATAATGGGATTACATTTCACAAATGGGGATGAAGAGATATAATAAGGTTGTAACGAAAGGGGGGGACAAAGAAATGGATACACTAGGTCATACGCCAGGGTCCAAAGCAACTGGAGCGGTAAGAGTAAGTCAAGCGCTGAAGGATGTTGCGAAAAGGGTGTGGCATTACAAATATATTTATTTAATGCTTGTGCCGGGACTTATTTTTTTGGTTATCTTTAAATATATTCCGATCTACGGACTGGTATTATCCTTTAAAGAGTTTATGCCCAAATATGGGATTATGGGAAGTCCGTGGGTGGGGCTGGATAATTTCCGATACTTATGGATAGAGCAAGACTTTTGGCAATCATTTTTCAATACCCTTATTATTGCTTTCATGAAGATTCTTTTTGTATTTCCTTTCCCGGTTTTTCTCGCCATTCTAATCAATGAGATCAGAGCAGAAAGGTACAAAAAGGTACTTCAAACCGTATATACCTTTCCCCACTTCTTGTCATGGGTTGTCGTGTCCGGTATGATGTTTAACCTGTTGAGCGGCAGTGGTGCCGTCAATGCCATATGGGCCAGTCTTGGCTTTGATAAAATCAATTTTTTATCCAATGAAGGTACGTTTAGATGGCTGCTGGTCGGGACGGAGATATGGAAGCAAGCCGGATGGAGTACGATCATTTACCTAGCGGCAATAGCAGGCATAAATCAAAGCTTGTATGAGGCAGCTACTGTTGACGGAGCCAACCGATTACAAAAAATTCTGCACATCACCTGGCCGTGTATTAAAAATGTGGTTGTCCTGATGCTTATTATGAGGGTAGGCTATATGATGGATGCGGGCTTTATGCAGATATTCAATATGTATAACAGGGCGGTTTATGATGTAGCCGATATCATAGATACCTATATCTATCGGATGTCATTTGAGAGATCGGTAGGTTTCGGCATAACGACTGCAGTAGGATTTTTTAAAGGCATCGTGAATATCATATTGTTGTTAACCGCAAATACGATTGCAAAAAAAATGGGACATTCCGGTATTGTTTAGGGGGGGAAGGATATGAGGCAAGTAGAAAGTTTAAAGAGATTCACCTTGACGGATATGGTCATAGGTTTTTTTCTCACATTGTTTGGAATTATTATTATTTACCCATTCTATAACGCGATCTTGGTTTCGTTGGTCCCCCAGCATGTCTATGTTAAAACGCCGTTTATGCTGTATCCCAGCGAAATAACGCTGGAGACGTACAAATTTGTTTTCGGCAACGGGGCATTGATAAACGGTTTAAAGGTTACCGTTTATATACTGATCTTCGGTGTTATTTATAATATGCTTTTGACGGTACTTACGGCGTATGCTTTGACAAAACCTTTGCCGGGTAAAAAAATCATTATGGGTTTAATCATATTTACCTTATATTTTAACGGCGGGCTTATTCCATATTACTTGCTCATTGGGGATATCGGCTTGATGGATAAAATCGGTTCTATGATTTTTCCCACCGGATTTACGGTATTATATATGCTGATCATCAAAAGCTTTTTTGAAGACCTGCCCCAGGAATTGGAAGAGTCGGCGAAGATTGACGGGGCCAATGATTTTACCATATTATTTAGAATCATATTGCCCCTATCCCTGCCGATACTGGCGACGTTCTCGCTGTATTACTGTGTGGAGCGGTGGAATGAATGGTGGAACGGCATGCTGTTTATTAAGAGTGCGGGCAAAAGGCCCCTGCAATTAATTCTCAGAACTATCGTGCAGGATGCAAGTGATATGCTGTCCAGTGAGGCGGCCATGGATGCTTCGCGTGATCAAAAAGTCTTTGCGGACGGTATTAAAATGGCAAGTATTATCGTAACGATGTTTCCGGTGATGTGCCTGTACCCGTTTTTACAAAAATATTTTGTAAAAGGGTTGACCATTGGAGCCGTAAAGAGTTGATATCAACGATATTAAAAGGTATTTATATCTTTTAATAAAGATATCACACTGCAGTCTATCTGTATATGGGAACAAACAACGATGATCTTACGTTTTTTGTTCCCATGTAAGGCCGATTTTAAAGTGTGATATCCGTATATAAAGAGGGATGATCAAAGATTAATATTTTAAGGAGGGTGTACAATGAGAAACTTTAAAAAGCTTATCAGCTTGGTTTGTGTCTTGGTAATGGTATTTTCATTACTGGCAGGGTGCGGTGAAAAAGAATCTCCCGGAACAGCACAAGACCCGACAACGCCTCAGAGTCAGAAGGAGAACGAAGGAAGCGGGGCAAAACAAGGTGACGACAATGAATTTGCAGAAAAGTTTACCTACCAAGTGAACATTCTTCATGTGGATGAAGCCGAGACCCCGTTGCTGGATTTCTATAGACAGAAGTTCAATATTGATTTTGAATTGATACCCGTAACATGGAGTGACTGGGACCAAAAGGTACGGTTGTGGGCGGCATCGGGGGATATGCCGGACCTGATGTGGTGGGATTTGAAACCTCATCAATATAGACAGTTCAAGAGCTTTGCAGAGCAAGACATTTTTAAGGAAATATCCGCGGTGACGGACTATCCAAATCTGAAAAAGCTTGCCGATGAGCTGAAAAGTGATGATTATTTTATGGTTGACGGAAAGAGATATGTATGGACATCATCCAGAGGCACGGCGCATACTAACAATCTAGGCGATCTAGGATTTTACTATAGAAAAGACTGGGCGGAAAAGCTTGGTATGGCGAAGGACGAATACACTTGGGACGAAATGCTGGCATTGGCGAAAGCGTTCGTAGAAAAAGATCCGGAAGGTAACGGGTCTGGGAACACCCATGGGGTAGGCTGTATCGGATGGGGATTCCCTCATATCATAGCCCAGTATGTTTTTCCGCATATAACAGGATATTATGTTGAAAACGAAAGCTACGTGTGGGGGGCGGCACAGCCTCAAGCCCTTGAAGCAGTGAAGATGATGAAGAAGATGTATGATGAAAAAGTCATCTGGCAGGATCAATTGTTTGCAAAAAGCAAAGATGCCGAAAACAAATATATTGCCGGCCAGCTGGGGGTTTATTTTAGCAACCATATTATCAACCATGTAAACCGAATCAGGGGCGAAATTAAAAAAGCGCATCCGGATATAGATCCGGCCAAGGCATTTGCCCCAATGCCCCTTAAAACGCCGGCAGGAAAACACCTGGCTTTCCAAACTCCGGACTATTGGAGTGCTGTCGTATTTAGTCCCGAGATGAGCGATGAAAAGTTTGAAAGGTTGTTGACTGCTTGGGATTGGATAGCCGGTGAAGAAGGATTTGATTATGTGACAAAGGGTGTAAAGGGCGTTGATTGGGATGAAAAGGACGGCCAGATTGTTGACCTTTCCGACAGAGTATATTCGAACAAGCAATTGGATTTATTCAGGATGGTCCGATTGACCGAGGAATATGCCGTTGACAATCCCAGAGTTGACGAACAGGTCAGAATGGATGTCAAATCCTTGAGGGATGTCAGACTGGACAATAGTGATACGACCTGGGTTGAAGTAAATTATGATTTGGATTTCTTTAGTGCACCGAATAAGGATAAGTACGGCGCATTTGATGAGGATGTAAAAGAAAAGCTTGTTGATATCATGGCAAAACCGGGTGTAGACGTTGAAGCCGAATGGAATAAATTCGTACAAAATACCATGCCGAAAGCAGAAAAGGTTATTCAGGAATTAGATGAAGGATTGTTGAAATAAATAGTTAAAGAATGGGAAATATTAGCAGGGGCCAGTCTCCTTGCTAATATTTCTATGAACTGAGATGAAGTATTGGTTATATAAATTTGAGTCAAAGAATATTGTTGAAATAATGGAAAGATCGTTGAAGGTTGAGGATGCAGCTTAAAGTGCTGGAAGTTTGAAAGGAAAAACAGAAAGGGAAAAGCAAGGAGTTAGGAAGGATATGAAAACGTTACGGAGACCAAATGTTCTTATTATTTATACGGATCAGCAAAGATGGGACACATTGGGTTGCTATGGGAACAGCCATGCGGTTACCCCCCATTTGGATCGATTTGCTTCGGAGGGTGCCCGATTGGATCGCTATTTTGTTCAAAATCCCGTGTGTATGCCGAGCAGGATGTCTTTTTTGACAGGCCAATACTGCGGCATGCTGGGCATAGGGGATAACGGGATACCGTTTCCCGAGGACAAGGTGTCTGTTCATCAATTGCTTAAAAGATATGGATATCATACGGCGCAAATCGGAAAGCTCCACTTTCAGCCCCACTCCAGAAGAGACCACAGGGACCCGGCCGATGATTATGGTTTTGATACCTTCATCCTTTCGGACGAACCGGGCTGTTATGATGATGCATATACGAAGTGGGTAGAAGCGGTCCGTCCGGAAATGCTTCAAAAAATCAGAACATCATTACCGCCGGAGGCAGAAAATGACAGGTTGTTAAATATAAGCGGATATACGGATATCCCGCGCGAAACCCATGAGCCCTATGTTTTTGAGGGCGAAGAAGATTATACGCACAGCAGTTTTGTAGCGTCGGAGACATGCCGGTTTATCAAACGGCATAAAGATCAGCCTTTTTTTGCCATTGCAGGTTTTTATGCGCCCCATACCCCGGTAAATCCGCCGAAACGCTGTATTGATTTATATGATTTCAATCAGCTGGGGCTGCCGAAATTAGGGGAAGATGAACAATTTGAAGATTTTTTAAAGGATATTACGGCGGAACAATGGCAAAAGATACGAGGATATTATTTGGCGCTGGTCAGCCATGTGGACGATTGTGTGGGCCAAATAATGGAAACCTTGAGACAAGAAGGGCTGGAAGAAGAGACGCTGGTTATATTCACCAGTGACCATGGCGAGTATTTGGGCGATCATGGGCGTATTCAAAAAGGTATGCCGGGACACGACTGCATCATTCGGGTTCCGTGTATGATAAAATATCCCGGAAAAATCAAACCGGGTATGGTCATCGATCAATTTGTTGAAGCAGTCGACATTGTACCTACGATATTGGATTACTGTGGTATACAAACGCCGACCTTTGTACAGGGGCAATCTGTCAAAGGGCTGCTGCAGCAAGAAAGTGCCTTGCATAAAGAGGATATTTTGGTTGAAAGCTTTACGCTTTACGGAAGCCGTATGACTGTTGTCCGAAACAAAGACTATAAATATTATTGTGATGCCGAAGGAAATGAAATCCTATACGATTTGAAAAATGATCCTGATGAATTGAAGAATGTGGCGGAAGAGGAGCAATATTTCTCAGCCCTGGCCGGCATGAGGAAAAGGTTGATTATCCGCTTGCAGCAGGCAGCCTATCAAAACCGCAATAGGGCTGCCATGTATTAATTTGACACATTGTGCAGGTTAGTTAATTTAAAATATTTTGAAAGAGGGAGATTTACATGACAAAAAATACTGCAATCATAGGAACTTCACTGCCTAACATCCCGTGGGAAGGGAGAAAAGAAGGATGCGCCGATGTGATGTGGCGTTACAGTGCGAATCCGATTATCCCAAGAAATGCCATACCTTCGTCAAACAGCATTTTTAATAGTGCCGTTGTACCCTTTGAAGGAAAATTTGCAGGTGTTTTCCGGTGCGACAATAAGCAAAGAGCGATGCGGCTGCACGCCGGCAAAAGTGAAGACGGGATCAATTGGGAAATTAAGCCCGAACCCATCCGGTTCATATGTGAAGATGAAGAGGTAGGGAATTTTGTGTATGGGTATGATCCGAGGGTATGCTGGATTGAGGACCGTTATTATGTGACCTGGTGCAACGGTTATCATGGACCGACAATAGGGGTTGCCTATACCTATGATTTCGAAAAATTCTACCAGCTGGAAAACGCGTTTTTACCCTTTAATAGAAACGGTGTGCTTTTTCCCAAGAAAATCAACGGCAAATTTGCCATGCTGAGCAGACCGAGTGATAATGGGCATACGCCGTTCGGAGAGATCTTCTACAGCGAAAGCCCGGATATGGAGCATTGGGGGCATCACAGGCATGTGATGAAGCCGAAGCAGCCTTGGGAATATACCAAGATCGGGGCGGGCCCCATACCGATCGAAACAAAAGAGGGATGGCTGTTAATCTATCATGGCGTCCTCACTTCCTGTAACGGTTTTGTATACAGCATGGGAGCGGCTATTTTGGATTTGGATCAGCCTTGGAAAGTCCGGTATAGATGTGATAAATATCTGTTGGCGCCTTGGGAGACCTATGAATGTGTCGGAGATGTTCCGAATGTAGCATTTCCGTGTGCCGCACTCACCGATGCCGATACGGGCAGGATCACCATTTATTACGGCGGAGCCGATACCGTTGTTTGCATGGCGCATACCTATGCGGACGAGTTGATTGAATACATCAAAAAGAATTCTTCCATATAGAAAGATAATTCAGTTTCAGGCCTTGCATCATTCCCGGGAATGATGCAAGGCCTGAACCCTTTTGTGTTCTTCGAG
>JAKSBV010000405.1 GCA_022360955.1 Bacillota bacterium | reverse complement strand
TCTTGTTCCGTGGGTTTCTTATCCGTTACATATTGAAGTGCATCTCTATCCAAAAGTTCATTGTCTATTTCCTGAACCAGCAATCCACCGGCCACCTTTTTCATGTCGAAGGTTCCCGGCGCATGTTTTGTATCAATGTCTTTAAGGGCCAGAAGTCTGATGTTTTTCTTTTGGGTAAGAACCGCCAAAGCTTCTTCACTGAAAGAGGGCGCAATAACGATCTCTACAAAAATCTTATGAATCTCTTCCGCCGTCTTTGCATCTATTTCTCGATTCGCTGCCACAATACCGCCGAAGATGGATACCGGATCGGCTTCATAGGCCTTCATGTAAGCTTCATAGATGCTGTCTGCACTTCCTGCGCCACAGGGGTTGGCATGTTTAACCGCTACAACGGCAGGCTCATCGAATTCTTTCAGTAAATCAAGGGCACCGTTGGTATCATTGATATTATTGAAGGATAGCTCTTTGCCGTGTAATTGTTGAGCCGATGTCAAACATCCCACATTCTGTCCGACCTCTTTATAGAATACCGCCTGCTGGTGAGGATTCTCGCCATATCGCATGCCCTGTACTTTTTCAAAGGTTAAGGACAAGGTTTCCGGGAACAGTTCTTCCCCTATTTGATCCCTTAGATACTTTGCAATCAATGTATCATAATGGCTGGTATGCTCAAATACCTTATACGCCAGTTTGAACTTTGTCTTTCCGGATACTTCGTTATTTTCTCTTAACTCATCCAATACGGCGGCATAATCGGCAGGATCTACGATAACCGCAACATCCTGATAATTCTTAGCGGCTGCCCTTAGCATTGTAGGCCCGCCAATGTCAATATTTTCGATGGCTTCTTCCCGGCTCACATCTTCCTTTAATATGGTTTGTTTAAAAGGATAGAGATTGATTACCACCAGGTCGATGGGATGTACATTCAGCTGTTCAAGCTGTTTCATATGTTCGGCATTCCCTCTCATCGCCAGTACCCCGGCGTGGATGTTGGGATGAAGGGTCTTTACCCTTCCGTCCAAACATTCGGGAAATCCCGTGATATCGGAAACAGGAATAACCTGAATGCCCGCATCATGAATAGCCTTAGCCGTTCCGCCCGTTGATACGATTTCATATCCCAGATCATTTAATGCTTTTGCAAAATCAACCACTCCGGTTTTATCGGAAACACTCATCAGCACTCTCTTATTCATCTCTATAAAAACCTCCCCGTTTGTTTAGTTGACAGTGGATAGTTGACAGTTGACAGTTAAAGTCTCAAAATTCCTCCTGCCATTGTCCATTCATCACTGTCTTGTATTTGTTAAGTAATAGTTTTAAATGAATCTGACCACACATATCTTCTCGTTTTTCCCTGTCAGCTGTCCACTAGATAGTTGACAGTTGGCAGTGGACAGTGGACAGTTAAAGTCTCAAAATCCTTTCCGTCATCACCCGCCATCACTTTCTTATATTTGTTAAGTAATACCTTTAAATGAATTTAACCTATATCTATCTTCTTGCTTTTCACTGTCAACTGTCAGCTGTCAACTGTCAACTAATGCACACTCTCCGTCCTTCAACTTTCAACCTTCCTTCACAAAACAGCTGAATGGCTTGGGGCAGAATAACCCATTCCCCTTGTTCCATGACCCTTTTTTGCAAAATCTCCGGCGTGTCGTCCTGTTTAACCTCCACGGCTTTTTGCAGGATAATAGGGCCTCCGTCGGTAATTTCATTGACAAAGTGAACCGTTGCGCCTGCCAGTTTTACACCGTATTCCAATGCTTTTTGATGCACCTTCAGGCCATAAAACCCTTCACCGCAGAAAGCCGGAATCAGTGACGGATGTACGTTGATAATCTTATTGCTATAGGCATGAATGAGCTTTTCACCCACAATGGACAAAAATCCGGCCATGACAATCAGATCAACAGCCTCTGCCTTCATATGCTCGACCAAGGCTTCATCGTATGCCTCCCTGGTACCAAAAGCTTTCCTCGGAATGACTGCATAAGGAATGTGATGCTTGCGGGCACGTTCTAAGGCATAGACCCCTTCCCTGCTGGAAACCACTGTGACAATCTTACCGTTTTTAATTACGCCGGTTTCGATTGCATCAATGACTGCCTGTAAATTGGTTCCGCCGCCGGAAACCAAAATGCCGATCTTTAGCATAGTTCCACCCCGTTTTCGCCCTCCGTTACTTCTCCCAGGATATAGGCTTTCTCACCCTGTTCTTTCAAATACCCGACGGCCTCGTCCGCCTGTGCCGCATCAACCGCCATTACCATCCCTATCCCCATATTAAAGGTATTGAACATATCTTTTTCACTCATGTCTCCCATGCTTTTTAAGAGATCGAAGACAGGCAATACCTCCCAGCTTCCTTTACGGATTTTTGCCTTCATCTGCTTCGGAAGCATGCGGGGAATATTTTCGATAAACCCGCCTCCGGTAATATGGGATACGGCATTGACCGAAAATTTCTCAATGAAGCCCTGCAATACTTTGACATAAATACGGGTAGGTTTCAGCAATTCTTCTCCTAACGTGCAGTCTAAAGCGTCCATATATTGACTTAACTTTTTATCGTCTTGATTTCCGTCTAACCCAAAGACTTTTCGCACCAGTGAATAACCGTTGCTGTGTATGCCTGACGACGCAAGCCCCAATAAGACATTGCCCGCTCGAACCTTAGAGCCGTCAATGATTTTATCTTTATCCACAATCCCCACCGAAAATCCGGCCAGATCATATTCCTGCTCCGCATAAAAACCCGGCATTTCAGCTGTTTCGCCGCCGATCAGCGCACATCCCGCCTGCATACAACCTTCGGCAACACCTTTTACAATGTCCGCCACTCTTTCCGGCTCATTCTTACCAACCGCCAGATAATCCAAGAAAAACAACGGCCGGGCTCCCGAACAGGCGATATCGTTAACACACATGGCCACACAATCCTGTCCTATCGTATCGTGCTTATCCAGAATAAATGCGATTCTCAATTTCGTTCCGACACCGTCCGTACCGGAAACCAGGACCGGATGATTAAGCTTACATTGACCTATTTCAAAAAGCCCTCCGAAGCCTCCGATATCTGTCAACACACCGGGCACAAATGTTTTGGCCGCATGCTGCTTTATTAAATTTACCGCCCGATAGCCCGCTTCAATATCTACCCCGGCTTGTTTATAAGCATCCATACCTCTATCTCCTCTCAAAATTCAGCTTATTTTGCTCTTCAAGAATTTCCATCGGATAGTCTCCGGTAAAGCACGCAGTACAAAAACCGCATCTTGCTCCTATAGGCGCTTTTAACAGGCCCTCGGTACTTAAATATCCCAAGCTGTCTGCAGCTACCAGCTCTCTGATTGTCTCCACCGAGCGGTTAAAGGCCACAAGCTGTTCACCGGTAGGCATATCAATACCAAAATAACAAGGATGAGTGACCGGCGGTGAACTTACTCTCATATGCACCTCCACAGCCCCTGCATCCTTTAACATTTGAACGATTCTTCCGCTGGTGGTTCCTCTTACAATAGAATCATCTACCATGATAATTCTTTTTCCCTTTACATTGCTTTTTAACGCATTAAGCTTGATCTTCACGCCGTTTTCTCTTTGAGATTGATCCGGCTGAATAAAGGTTCTGCCTATATACCTGTTTTTAATTAATCCTTCACCATAGGGTATGCCGGATTCTTCCGCGTAGCCAAGGGCTGCCGAAAGACCGGAATCGGGAACGCCAATGACCAAATCCGCTTCGACCGGATGCTCTTTTGCCAGCATTTTACCCATTTCTTTTCTTGCCCGGTACACCCCTGCACCTTCTAAAACGCTGTCAGGTCTTGCAAAATAAATAAATTCAAATATACACATATTTGAACATGCAAAACAATTGTCTTTGATAGAAGACAATCCGTTTCCGTCTATGATAACAATTTCACCGGGTTCCACATCTCTTACGAACTCGGCATTGATGGAATCAAGGGCACAAGTCTCTGACGCCAGCACATAGGAATTCCCTAGCTTGCCGATACACAAAGGACGAATCCCCCAAGGATCTCTTGCACCGATTAGTTTCCGGGGACTCATGACAATCAAGGCATAGGAACCTTTGATCTGTTTCATCACCCGATTGATGGCTTCTTCCACCGAAGAACATTTGACCCGCTCCCGTGCAATCAAATAGGCAATCACCTCAGAGTCAATTGTCGTCTGAAAAATGGCGCCGCATTTTTCCAGTTCTTCTCTTATGCCTTTTGCATTCACAAGATTTCCATTATGTGCCACAGTCAATGTCCCTTTGACATATTTGGTCACAAGGGGCTGGGCATTTTCTCTCAGGCTTGCGCCCATGGTGGAATACCTGACATGTCCTACCGCAATCTGACCTTTAAGGTGATTCAGTACCACATCGTTGAATACTTCCGGCACCAGTCCCATATCTTTATGGTGTATAATCGTACCATCATCATTGACCGCAATACCGCAGCTTTCCTGTCCGCGGTGCTGGAGTGCGTATAAACCGACGTAGGCAAGACGAGCACAATCATACCCGTCTTTATCGTATATGCCGAATACGCCGCATTCCTCATGTAATTTGTCCAATCGCAATTCATTTTCTATGTTATTATACATTTTATATACCTCACTATAGTTCGGAGTTGGGCGCTGGGTTTCGGGTGTATCTAATTTTCCTCTCCCATCAGCCTTCTGAGTACCTCTTTATACGCATCTTCTACATGGCCTAAATCTCTTCTGAATCTGTCTTTATCAAGCTTCTCGTTTGTTTTGCTATCCCAGAACCGGCATGTATCCGGTGAGATTTCATCGGCCAGAATAATATCGCCTTTGTACCGTCCGAATTCCAATTTGAAATCTATCAAGGCTATACCCAAATCTTTTAAGTAATGCGACAACACTTCGTTCACCTTAAAAGCAATGCGCGCAATTTTGTCCAATTCTTCTTTGTCTGCCAGTTCCAAAGCGTAAATATGGTAGTCATTGATCATAGGGTCTCCCAATTCGTCATTCTTATAGCAGTATTCCAATACCGTTGTTTTCAGCTTTGTACCCTCTTCCAACCCTAAACGCTTTGACAGACTGCCTGCGGCAATGTTTCTCACGATTACTTCAATGGGAACAATCTCCACCTTTTTAACAATTGTCTCTCTGTCACTGATTTCCTCTTCAAAATGGGTAGGTACGCCTTCTTTTTCAAGAAGCTTAAATAAATGATTGGAGATTTTATTATTCATGATACCCTTTTCTTGAATCTTACCCTTTTTCACACCGTTAAAGGCCGTAGCATCATCTTTGTAATCTACAATGTACCTGTCTTCATGATCGGTCTTATAAACTTTCTTTGCCTTTCCTTCATAAAGCATGGCTAGCTTTTGCACAGTTTTACCCCCTCCTCTTTGACGAAAGCATCTTTTACTTCTACTTGCCTTGCCATTTCTGTCTTAAAATCTTTTAATTTTACCCTTAAATCTTTATAAGCCAGCGAAAGTATCTGCACCGCCAGCAATCCCGCATTATTTGAACCATTAATGGCTACGGCTGCAAGGGGAACCCCTTTGGGCGTCTGTACAACGGATAATAGAGGGTCCACGCCGTCCGCCGAAGAAGATTTAATCGGCAGGCCAATAACGGGAAGCACGGTGGATGCCGCAAGAACGCCGGGCAGATCAGCCGCCTTTCCGGCCGCACCGATTATGACATCAATGCCGTTAGCTTTTGCATCTTTTGCAAATTGCTCAGCTTTACAAGGTGTAGGGTGGGTAGAAATCGTACATACTTCCGCTTCCACACCAAATTGTTTCAATACCTCCACACAGCCCTCTACAACAGGAGATTCCGAATCACTTCCTATCACGATGGCTGCTTTCGGTTTCTTATTTGTGTTCATCCTATTACCTCCGAGTCTTAGTTTGGTATGTTGAATGCTTTTTTGCATTGAGCCGGTTCACCATTTACGATTCACATTTAACAATGATGTTATACCTTTCTCTCTTTGGTTAAATTGCAACCTCCGGTCTCCGGCCCATACGATGATTGCCGGCATATACCGCCGGAGCACTGTCTTCATTTAACCTGTTGTGCAAATTAAATAGCATTCCAAGAACTGAAGTTCCAAGGTTAAGAGCCTGTAAGCTTGCGCCGGGCCACAGCAAAACTTGCTAGAGATAACCAACTTTAAACCTTAAAATACTATTTACACAAACAACGATGCTTCTGTGTTTTTTGTGTAAATATAAATTCAATTTTAAAGTTGGGTATCCATATAAGTTTCTGAGATAAGTTGATGTTTTTGAATATATTTAGAGAAGGAGGAAGTTAATAATGAGAAAATCAAGAATGACAGCATTAATCCTGGTGTTTGTATTAGTACTTGCATTGGCTTTGACAGCATGCGGACAAAAGGAAGCAGACCAGCCGGGGCAGGGTGGGTCCGAAGCGGACAAGGTGGAGCAGCAAGGCAATGACGCAGGCGCAAAACAAATTGAGCAGACAAGGCCCATTAAAATTTTGATGGCCCAGGCTTTTGAACAACCTACAATGCCCTATAAAGAAATGCCGATTCCAAAAGAAGTCATGAAACGTTCCGGAATAGAGTTTGAGATTGAGTTCGTACCTGTCGGTGACTATGATACGAAGTTAAACTTGTACATGGCGGCAGGAAATCCGCCGGATATTTTCAAGAAAGAAAATTTTGAGTTTTGGAAAGCACAAGGCGCCATTATACCGCTGAGCGATTTAATTGACCAATATGGTCCCAATATTAAAAAAATGGTTTTGCCCGAGGCGTGGAAATACGTTAAATCCGAAGGGGAAATATATGCGATACCGAAAGGGCAGAGACCTGAACCCGGCAACGGCGGCGAGGTAAATGGGGTGTTGGCCCGATGGGACTGGGTGGAAAAACTGGGTTTTGCCGAGAAAGCGATGAGTGAAGATTTTGATTTGGACCAATACCATGACTTAATCAGAGCCATGACCTTTGACGACCCTGACGGTGACGGCGAGGATAATACTTATGGATTGGGAGACAGAATTGACTGGAATTTCGGTCATATTATGGGGGCCTTTGGCCTGCCGCTTCATAGACACGGTAGCTACGGATGGGTCAAAAGAGGGGATCAGGTTGTAGCCACCCATATGACCGAAGAATATAAACAGGCTTTAAAACTGCTTAGCGAATGGTATGCGGAAGGGGTAATCGATCCTGAATTTATTATTACAAAAGGGAAGGATCACAAGGAAAAATATTCAAAGGGGATCATCGGAACATCGGGACATCATATGTGGTATGTTGCAAAGAAAAATGCTGTAAACCAATCCCTTGTTTCCTCCTTTCCCGACGCAGAACTTAAAATGATTATGCCGCCGAAAGGGCCGGAAGGGCATAGGGGTCTTGAAAGAAGAAAGCCCGGCGGGGGCGGATCCGCTTTAATCTCTTCCAAAGCACCGGACCCCGAAGTGACGATGATGCTTTTGGACTATGTGATGTCCGAAGAAGGAGCAAATTTGGTTCAATTTGGATTTGAGGGTGAAGATTATACCTATGATCAAGAAAATAATAAGGTTAATTTACTGTATGACGGTCAGATTCAATCGGCGAAAGGGACGGCGAGAATTGTCAGTGTAACGGACAGAAGATGGGTGGAAAGCGAAATACTTGAAGCGATCTCTATGACGGAAAAATATACGATTCTGAATGAATTTTACGGTATGGTACCCGCAATGGGTGAATATGCAGAGTTGTTGAAATTAGTAGAAGAAACGACCATAAAAGTTATTGTGGGACAGCTGCCTTTAGAAGCGGTAGACGACATGCAGCAAAGATGGCTGAAAAACGGCGGAGATAAAGTAACAGAGCAGGTCAACCAGGAATGGAAAAAACTAAACTGACCGGTTTGATTTTTCAGGCATAAATCCGGCACAATATCTTTTGAGATCAAAAGATATTGTGCCGGAATATTTTTACTTCCGTACTGCCGGCTAGTATAACCTGTTGTGCTGTTTAAATAGAGTGCATTGTCTATAGCGCAACGCGGAATATTATTATTTTTTGACATGGATTATGTGCTTTTTGACATTGCAGGATGAATAAGGAATCGTATATAATTTTTTTATTACTCATATTCTACAATGTTTTTAGGAGCTTGCAAAACAATTTTGCAGGCAATGGGCGAGCAATATTTTTTGACATTAAGGTTCATCAAAGAAAAGAGTATATTTCACTAAAGATAGCGCACTGTAAACCTATAAATAAACTTGAACAAACAACGATGATTCTGCGTTTTTTGTTCAAATATAAATTCAATTTTACAGTGCGATGTCTACATTTGGCATTTCATCCGGTATACCTTTAAAACCCGGTGATATTTAAATAAAAGCAGCACCGTCATCGTTGTTTTAGGTGTTATCCGATGAATAACCGATCAAAGATTATCTTAAAAAAACAGAACGTATGATCATTGATTATAAGGGAGACAAATCCTGTATTTTTTGGAACATCCCTGTTCAAAAGTATTGACAGGTTGCAATGCGCTGTCTGCAATAGATAAGTGCAGAATGATCAGATGAAAGGATGATTGCGGAATGGAAAAGAAAAGACCCAATATTATTATATTTAATCCGGATCAATTTAGAGCGGATAGTTTGGGACATTTAGGAAACCCGGCAGCGGTTACGCCGAATTTGGATAAAATATGTGAAGAAGACGGTGTGTCGTTCCGGAATGCGTTTTGCCAGAATCCTGTGTGCACGCCCAGCCGATGCAGTTTTATGAGCGGCTGGTATCCCCATGTGAGAGGACACCGGATCATGCACCACTTAATGCATGAAGGGGAGCCGGTTTTGTTAAGGAGTTTGAAGGAATCTGGCTATTACGTTTGGTGGGCCGGCAAGAATGATCTGGTTGCGGATAAAGATAAAATGGATTTGTATTGCGATGTCAGAATAAAGAAGCAGTCGAATTTTCAGCCGACCAATGTAAAGGTTGACCAATCTTGGCGCGGGGAGATGGGCGGAGAGAATTACTATTCATTTTTTAAAGGTAAAATAGAAAATGAATGGGATGGTCCCGAAGGCGGGTCGGACTGGAATATCATCAGAAAGGCCGTTGATTTTATCCATACCGGGTCAAAGGATAAACCATTCTGCATGTTTTTGTCCCTTACTTATCCCCATCCCCACTATGCCGTTGAAGATCCCTGGTATAGTCAGATAGACAGGGAGAAAGTGCCTGATAGGATTCCTGCTCCCGAAAATTGGGAGTTGAAGCCCAGTATGGTAAGAGGTCTTTACGAAAGACAGAAGCTCGGTACGTGGACGGAGGACAAGTGGACCGAATTAAGAGCGACCTATTACGGCATGTGTTCAAGGATTGATTACCAGTTCGGGCTTTTGGTCGATGCGTTGAAGGAAGAAGGGCTATATGACGATACGGCCATTTTTGTATTAAGTGATCATGGGGATTTTACCGGGGATTACGGGCTTGTGGAAAAGACACAGAATACCTTTGAGGATTGCCTGACGAATGTACCGTTCATTGTAAAGCCTCCCGGAGATACGGGGGTAAAACCCCATATCAGCGATGCATTGGTTGAACTGGTTGATTTTCCCGCTACGGTTGAAGCCTTGACGTCGATTGAACCGAAACATACACATTTCGGACGATCGGTTCTGCCCATTATGAGAGGGGAAAAAGATGAACACAGGGATGCTGTTTTTGCGGAAGGCGGCAGGCTGCAAGAAGAAAAACACTGTATGGAGCGAGAATCAAAGGGCAACAAGAGCCCGGAAATGATTTACTGGCCGCGTATGAGCCTGCAGAGCAGCGAAGGGCCTGAACATACGAAGGCGACCATGGTACGTACAAAGGAATATAAGTATGTGATGCGGTTATACGAAACCGATGAACTTTACGATTTGAAAAAAGATCCCATGCAATTGCATAACAGAATTAACGACCCGGCGCTAAAGGATGTATTAATTGAGATGAAAGAGCGATTGTTGAGGTTCTATATGGAAACCTGTGATGCGGTGCCCCATACCCTTGATGGGAGATAGTGGTGCAGAGCGAACGGGAAAGAGACTCGGTGAGGAGGAGAATGCGTTGAGAAAAAGCTTTGATTCGGACTGGCGATTTAAGCTTGGAGATATAGAGGGCGGGCAGAGTGCGGATTTGGATGATTCACGGTGGAGAACGCTGAACGTACCTCATGACTGGAGTATAGAGGGAGAATACGCGGCTAAAAATGCAACGGGCAGAAGGTGTGGTTTTTTACCCGCAGGTATCGGGTGGTACAGGAAGCGGTTTGAAATACCGGAAGAGTGGACGGACAAACAAATATATATTGACTTTGACGGCATCTATATGAACAGCGAGGTGTGGATCAACGGCCATTATCTAGGCAAGCGCCCCTATGGGTATATATCTTTCCGATATGAACTGTCGGCACATATCAAAGCGGGACAAAACGTGATCGCGGTCAGGGTGGATAATGAGAAAAACCCGAGCAGCCGCTGGTATAATGGGGCAGGCATATACAGGCATACTTGGCTTTGTGTAAAGAATAAGATACACTTGGCGGAAAATGAGATATTTGCATATACGCCCCACATTAATGAAAAAGCAGCATGCTTGAAAGTGGCATTCGGTGTAGAAAACCTTGAACACCGAGATATCTGTACGGAAGTGGAGATTTATCTGAGAGACAAAGCCGGTCTTGTAATCGGAAAAGCGGTACAAACCGTAAAAGTGGGTGCGGGCGGATTGGAAAAGGGCTGTGGGGAAGTGGACGTTCAGGCGCCCGAGCTGTGGTCGCCCGACGCACCGGCGCTGTATGATATTGAAATCCTTTTAAAAATAGACAATAAGATCATAGATCAAGAAAGCCTAAAGACCGGATTGAGATTTTTCCGATTTGATCCGGACACCGGATTCTATTTAAACGGAAAAAACACCAAGTTCAGAGGTGTCTGCTTGCACCATGACGCAGGGCCTTTGGGGGCCGCGGTGCCCGATAAAGTATTGGAAACAAGGCTTATGCAGCTTAAAGAAATGGGCTGTAATGCCATCAGGACCGCCCATAATCCCTTTGCCCCGGAGTTTTACGATATGTGTGACAGGATTGGTATCATGGTCATGGACGAAATATTTGACGGCTGGCACAAAAAGGCCGAATATGATTATGGTGCACTGTATTTTGACGAATGGTGGCAGAAAGATGTGACGGATTTTGTATGCAGGGATCGCAATCATCCCTCTGTCATGATTTGGAGTATAGGCAATGAGACGGGGAGAGAGGATATTCACGGGATCGGTGATTTGTTCCGCCGGCTTGATCCCACAAGGCCCGTAACAGGAGGACAAATGCTGTATGGTGTGGATATAGCGGGCTTCAATGGCCCTTCGGAATCGCCGGGGGTGCTGGAAGAAATGAAAATGCAGCAGCCCGGGTGTAAAATAATACTGACGGAGGTGCCCCATACCTATCAAAC
>JAKSBV010000075.1 GCA_022360955.1 Bacillota bacterium | reverse complement strand
CCCATTTCACTGGGTTTTATTTACAATTTCTACATCGGGGATACCATCCTTACCACTATAGCTTACAATGTATTCTCCAACAGAGCCTTCATTTTCAATTGTTATTTTTAGAAATGGAATACCTTCCGGACGGAAAGTTTTAATATACAACGCATAATCCCTTGAATCATCTCTTTGATAGAGCATTTTCTCTTCTTGCAATTTATTATTTTCAAAGCTTAATTGAAAAACTTTTATAGTTGATTTATTATTAATAGGTACAAATAAAAAAGATTCCTTTTTGTTACTATTTTCGTATTCATAGGTTTCCAAGTTAGGTACTTTCTTCAATTGCTCTTCGGTCGGATGATTGATAATATATGCCATAGCCTCGCTATCATCAGTTTTCTCTAATTTAAGATCGCTAATAATACTATTGGTATTAGAACTACACGCTGTAAAAATAGTAATGATCAAAGTCACTATAATAAATATTGATATTTTTTTCATTGACATTTCCTCCCTTTTGACAATACATTCTCACTATACCATAAACATCATAGCATATCAATAATCAGAAAATTACCCTGATATTGTAAAAAGGTTGAAAGGTAGATGAAAATAAAGTATAATGGCAAAAAAGCGTTGGTGGGGAGGATAGATCCATAAAAAGCTGAAATGATGAAAACTATTGAAAGGACGGATTGTATAGATGCGAATCAAAAGTTTTTTTTATTTGAGGAACCTGATTGTTTCGTTTGTACTTTTTATATGTATGTATTTTTTAATCAACCACTCGCCTTTTGGTGTAGACAAACTTGTTGAGATTACAGGAGGACATGGTATTCTGGATATGGAGATGGGCGGATACTCTGCGGATAGGGCGTATGAGATTTTGGAGGCCCTGGGTGAGGAAGGTAGGGCCTTCAATATGAAATATATCGTTCCGCTGGATTTTCCATTCCCTTTATCTTATGGGCTGTTCTATTTTATGACATTAACACTTATAATGAAAAACATACGAAAGCGGGCGAAAAGACCATGGATTGCCGGTTCCATTGGGTTAGCCGCAGCTCTTTTTGACTGGTTAGAGAATATCATGATTATTAACCTATTGCGAAACTATCCACAGCGTCTTGATGGTGTTGCGAAAATCGCCAGTGTATTGACACAGCTGAAAACCCTGTTTCTCATCATCAGCACTCTTCTCGTTATTGTGGGTTTACTGTTTTTAATGATTAAAAGATTTTATCGAAAAAAAGAGGGGGTTCTATGATTCAGGGCATTAGTCATTTAACTTTTATTTATGTATGGATAGCTATATAACGTGCAGATTCAGATTGCATTTTTAGATTTAAAGTGTGCTATCTTTAATGGAAGTTGATAGAAAGAACAAAGGTATACTACACAACTGCAAAAGAGGAGCTGTGGCATACCTTTGTTTTGAAGGAACGAATTGAAAAACCTATACACTAATATAATTATGCTGCAATATTGGAAGGATAAGTAAATAGATTTCCTATAATATTATTGATGTTATTGCTTTTAGTTTTATATAGAAATCTACAGATGCTTCATCTCTAATGCAGCAGGTAATTGATTGATTTTTTTGATAACCTTTGAATCAAATTTTGGTTTCCTGTCGTAGGTATACAAGCCATTAACCTCTTGCTCTACATCGTATAGCTGGGTGTAACAGAAGCCGGACATATCGGGATTATTTAGTAAACACTCGGTTAGACCCTTGTACCTATCAAGGAATTCCTGCTCTGTTCTGGGTGCATCACCGTATCCCCAGCCTTGATCGCTTTCGGATGACCATTTGATGCCGCCATACTCACTCATAAAAACAGGTTCTCCCTTGTGTGTTTGCCTATCGGCAAACTTTTCATATATTCTTCCGTCTTTAAGGCTGCCGTATCTTTTAGAAAAAATAGCTACATCTTGTTCGTAGTCGTGCACGTCATAGATATCGGTTATAACGTGAAAGTTACCGCTAGTGTCAATGACGGGACGTGTTTTATCAATAGCCTTGGTGGTTTGGTAAACAATGCGCAGCAGATCGTCATCTTGACGACTGTTATTTTTATTGGATTCGTTCCAAGTTTCATTAAAAGGGCACCAGCCAATAATAGAAGGATGATTGAAGTCCCGCTCTAATGCTTCAATCCATTCCGGCAAGAAATATTTAAGGCTATGTGGATGTGAGTTATCAAGACCCCAGTTAGCGTGTTCGCCCCATACAATGTAACCTAAGCGATCTGCCCAGTACAAAAATCTCGGTTCGAATATTTTTTCATGAAGTCGCGCACCGTTAAAGCCAAGTGCCATGGAGAGTTCAATATCTTGCTTTAAATCAGCATCACAAGGTGCAGTGTATATACCATCGGGATAATACCCTTGGTCGAGCACAAGTCTTTGGAAAACAAGTTTGTCATTAATCGCAAGCCCTTTGTCTGTAAGATTAAGGCTTCTAAGACCAAAATAGCTCGTTGCTTCATCGATAATATGCTCTTGATCTAAAAGTGTGAATTCTAAATCATATAAGTGAGGATTACCCACTTCCCAAAGATATGATTCACTGAGGGAAAGTGTTATGTTGAAAAAGTTACTTGATAATTTGGCTGTGACACTTCCCATGAAATCACCCTTATAGGAAGCGGTAACTTTCAGCTGTTTGTTCTTAACAGAGCCATTAATGAGGCCTTCTACATGAAGCAGAGAATTTTTGGCATCAGGATAATATTTGACAGACCGGATATATGTGTCGGAAACTGCTTCAAGCCATACAGTCTGCCATATGCCTGTAGACCTTGTATAGAAACAGCCATGTGAATGATATTTTGGGGATTGCTTACCGCTAGGTTGAAGGGGGGAACGGGTGTCGTCTTCAACATAGACAATAATTGTATTGGTATTTTGTTGGAGATATGGCGTTATATCATAAGAAAATGAGCTGTAGCCGCCGAGGTGAGGGGTACCTACGCATTTGCCGTTGATCCATACCTCTGTTTTATAATCAACAGCACCAAAGTGGAGTATGACACGTTGATTTGACCAATGACTTGGCAGATCAAAAGTTCTCTTATACCAGACAGCCAACATGAAGTCCGTATATTCTACACCGGATAATTTGCTTTCCGGTACATAGGGAACGAGAATCCGGTCATTGAAATGGGAACGTTCATAGTATTTTTGTTCTTTACCGCTTACATTGTTGTCGATTTCGAATTCCCAGATACCATTAAGATTCATCCACTGTTTTCTAACGAATTGTGGGCGTGGATATTCGGGTCTAGGTAAATTGATTTTTGAACTTGTCATTTAAAAGACCTCCTTTAATGAATTCATTGGTTCACTAATAAACCATTATATAATATAATATACACAAACTTAGAAATCTTGTCAAATCATTTGGAAATCTTATCTGCAAATACCTGTACAATGAAATGGAAGGCCGCTGTCTGCTTGTGTTTCGAAAATAAAAATTGACTACTAAACCGTTTGGTTGTATAATGGTGTAAAGCTTATCGTCTGATTAATAAGCATAGCTTATGACGTAGCTGTTATATAATTAATGGTTGACAGGAGAGAACATTATGGGAATATCTGTTTCGGAAGACAATTATGATTTTTTTCGCTGCTTTTCATCAAAAACGCGATTAAAAATTATTGAGTTGCTAAGTGAAGGGGCTAAGAACATAGGAGAGATGGCCAATCAATTAAAGATCTCTTCAACAATTGTTGCAAGGCATATTTCAATGCTTGAAAAAGCAGGCATTGTTATAACAAATAATGTACAGGGTAAAAGAGGCATACAGAGGATATGCAGTCTATCTTTAGACGAAGCGTTAATCGTATTTAAAACAGTGCCCGAGGAGGTGCCCCTTGACAATACTCAAAGCCTCTCCATACCGGTAGGGCAATTTTCAAGCTATAAGGTACTGCCGACTTGTGGTCTTGCATCTGCTGAAAAAATCATAGGTGTATTTGATGATCCAAGATATTTCAGCAGCCCGGAAAGGCTTGGCGCTTCGATTTTGTGGTTTGGATCAGGTTTTGTAGAGTACATCATACCTAGTTACCTATTTACCAATGAGAACATAAAATCATTAGAGGTATCTATGGAAATATGTTCGGAATATCCATTGTACAAACAGGATTACCCATCGGATATATATTTCTATATGAATAATTTATGTATTGGCATGTATACGAGTCCTGGGGATTTCGGCAATAAAAAGGGAAGATACACGCCGGATTGGTGGAAATGGACCCAATATGGATTACTTAAAACAATAAAAAGAACAAATAGTGGAACGTTCATCGACGGTGTGCATCTGTCAGATATAACACTTCAGGAGATTGATATAACTCGAAGAAAAGACGTTATACTAAAAATAGCATCTCCCGCAGATGCAGAACATGCGGGGGGAATCACCTTGTTTGGGAAGGATTTTGGCAATTATAACAAAGACATTGAGGTAAAAGTTGAATTATAAATGTTGAGTTGATTAAAGATAGCGCACTTTATACCTCAATACATTTGAACAAACAACGATGGTTTTACGTTTTTTGTTCAAATATCAATTCAATCTTAAAGTGCGATATCTATATAAAATTGTGTCAAACTATCTTTTCCAATATGCTAACCGGAAAAGGAGAAACCTAAAGAAGTGAATTAATAAAGATGGCAGAGTCTATTCGATAATGAAATTGTGAACCATGACAATATAGTATTTGTGAAGACTGATCATAAAAAAAGGTATGTATCTTAGGGTGCATACCTTTAAAATTTATATCCCTTTTTTTAAAAAAACATTGACATTATTCTTTATGGTGCATATAATGAACATATAAACATATGAATATATGTTCAAGTGTTCAAGGGAAGGAGTCGGGAAGATGACGGATCATACAAATGTTGAAAGCTGTGACTGTACGGTTATACATGAGGATGTAGTCAGAGAAGTGCAGAAAAATATGCCTGAAGAAGAGAAGTTGTATGACTTGGCGGAGCTCTTTAAGGTGTTTGGAGATACTACCAGGATTAAAATACTATATGGCCTTTTTTCATCGGAAATGTGTGTTTGTGATATTGCGAACTTACTGGGCATGAAACAGTCGGCCATCTCTCATCAGCTGAAAGTATTAAGGCACGCCCGGTTGGTGAAGTATAGGAGAGAAGGCAAGGTTGTTTATTATTCATTGGATGATGATCATATTAAGAAGATATTTGACCAGGGATGGGCCCATGTGAATGAATAGTTTACGGCCGACAGTACATGATATGGGGCTGCGGCAGAGAAGCAGGAGAAGCAGTATGCAAAAAATGCAGATAAAGAGGTATTAGGGAGGTCATAATGGAAGCTATCGATTATGCGGTAAAGAAGGTATTAAGGCTCGAAGGAGTGGTTTGCAGCGGATGTGCGGCCAAAATTGAGGACAAAGTAAAGAAAATGGAGGGCGTGAGGACGGCCTATATAGATTTTGTTTCAGGAAAGCTGATCATGGAAATAGGTAAGAAATACGATATAGTGGGCATTGTCAATCAAGTTGTTGATATTGTAAAAAAACTTGAACCGGATGTAGCAGTGGTGGATGATGATAAAGATACAAATACGGGCCGCAGGAAAGATATAGACGAACATAGCTACGACCATGAAAGCCGGCTCAACAAGAAAAGAATTTTCAGGGTTGGGGTTGGGGCGGCGTTGTTTGCAGCAGCGGGTCTTTTTGATTTTGCGCCGTGGTTGAAACTGATACTGTATTTAACAAGCTATATGCTGGTCGGCGGGGATGTAGTGCTGAAAGCCGTTAAGAATATAGCGAGAGGGCAAGTGTTTGATGAAAACTTCTTGATGGGGATTGCGACAGTAGGTGCTTTTGCCATTGGTGAATTTGCCGAAGGGGTGGCAGTAATGCTGTTTTACCAGATCGGAGAATTCTTCCAGAGCCTTGCCGTTAACCGTTCAAGAAAATCTATTAAAGCGTTGTTGGATATTAAACCGGATTTTGCCAATCTCAAGGTTGGCAATGATGTCAGAAAAGTATCGCCGGAAAATGTAAAGGCAGGGGACAGCATTATTGTGAAGCCCGGTGAAAAAGTACCTTTAGACGGTAAAGTGATCGGCGGAGAGTCCATGCTGGATACCTCGGCATTAACCGGAGAATCGGTGCCGCGGGAAGTCAAAGAGGGTGATGAGATTTTAGCCGGCTTTATCAATAAGAATGGTGTTTTAACCGTTGAGGTATCTAAACCCTTTAGTGAATCCACAGTGGCTAAAATACTGGACCTGATACAAAATGCAAGTAGCAAAAAGGCGCCTACCGAACATTTTATAACGAAATTTGCCAAGTATTATACCCCGGTTGTCATCTTTACTGCGGCGGCCTTAGCGGTGGTCCCGCCGCTGATTATAGAAACGGCAACATTTTCCCAGTGGTTTTACAGAGCCCTTGTATTCTTGGTTATTTCTTGCCCGTGCGCATTGGTGGTGTCTATTCCTCTGAGCTTTTTCGGAGGCATAGGCGGTGCATCGAGAAACGGTGTGCTGATAAAAGGCGGGAATTATCTGGAAGCCTTAAATAACGTAGATACGGTGGTTTTCGATAAAACGGGGACCTTGACGAAAGGGACGTTTAGGGTTACCGCAATCAATCCCGCGGATGATATCACGGCACAGGAGCTGCTGGAATATGCCGCCTTTGCAGAGAGCTATTCCAATCATCCCATTGCGCTTTCGATTTTGAAGGCGTATGAAAAGCCCATTAATCAAAATGAAATAGAAAGCTATGAAGAAATATCGGGACACGGTATTAAGGTAAACGTAAGAGGGAAAACAATTCTCGCAGGAAATGTTAAGCTGATGGTCCAAGAAAATATACCGGATATTGCCGAAACGGAAGGAACGGTAGTGCATGTGGCAGTGGATCAAAAATATGCGGGACATATTGTAATATCCGATGAAATCAAAGAAGATGCGGCTTTGACCATAAAAGCACTGAGAGAAGAAATCAATATCAAGAGGTTGGTCATGCTTACGGGCGACCATCAAACCACAGCCGATAAAGTTGCAAAGCAGCTGGATCTGGATGAAGTGTATGCGGAATTGCTTCCGGATCAAAAAGTTGAAAGACTGGAGATGCTGGAACAACAGAAATCTTCTAAAGGAAAATTAGTATTCGTGGGAGATGGCATCAATGATGCCCCTGTTCTTGCCAGATCGGATGTAGGTATTGCCATGGGGGCCCTTGGATCCGATGCGGCCATTGAAGCCGCCGACGTCGTGTTGATGACTGATGAACCGTCCAAATTAGTGACAGCCATCAAGATCGCAAAGAGAACCAGAAATATCGCATGGCAAAACATTGTCTTTGCCCTGGGTGTGAAATTCATTGTACTGCTCCTCGGTGCCGGGGGCCATGCCACAATGTGGGAAGCGGTATTTGCAGATGTGGGCGTAGCACTGATGGCTGTTCTGAATGCGATGAGGGCGATGAAAAGGTACGAATAGTTTGGCGGGCGCAGGGATAATTAATAATTAATAATGAATAATGAGTAATGAAGAATTAAGAATTAGATTTTGGGGGATTATGAGTAATTTTAGAATAAAGAATGAATCATAAGTTGTTTTAGAGTCTGTTAGTGTTGCCTTATCTTGCAGCCCTCAACTACTTTTGGATTTTAAGGTGTAAGGTTTGTTATCTCTGTTGAAATAATTTTTTTCAGCCCTAATTTATACATCCTGCGCTTCCCATAAGGGTTGACAAAAGTCAGAAAGAGAGGTATCATGATAATATACTTATATGAGCATATAATCATAAACAAATAACGCAATGAGATAAAATATCTAAAGATGTGTTCAAAGTGAGGCAGGAGGGTTAATACATGCATATACTGACACAAATGTTCGGTTGGTTAAATGATCAATTGTTAAAGATGACATGGCTTTTCGAACTTGTAAGGCTGCTTGTAGAAAAGGTATTTGGGTTGTCAATGGAAGATAGGGTGGGCGGAAGTGTCCATTTTTTTATTTATGATACGGTAAAAATTTTCATCCTTTTATCCGTTCTCATTTTTGCAATATCCTATATTCAAAGTTATTTTCCCCCGGAAAGGACAAAGAAGATACTTGGCGGGATGAAGGGTATTAAGGGCAATATTTTAGGCGCGTTGCTCGGAACGGTAACGCCCTTTTGCAGCTGCTCCAGTATACCGCTCTTTATAGGGTTTACGTCGGCAGGGCTTCCGTTAGGTGTCACTTTTTCATTCCTTATTTCCTCGCCGCTCGTAGATTTGGCCTCTTTTTTGATACTGATGTCTTTTTTCGGAATCAGGATTGCATTGGCTTATGTAGTTGTGGGGTTGGTGCTTGCAGTTGAAGGAGGAACGCTGATAGATAAACTGAATATGGAAAAATATGTCCAGGGCTATGTGAGAGAAATTAAAAGTACGGATGTTGAAGTAGAGGAAATGTCCCGCAGGGAGAGAATATCCTTTGCAAAAGAGCAGGTTAAGGAAATTACCCAAAGAGTCTGGATGTATATATTGATCGGCGTCGGTATTGGGGCCGCTATTCATAACTGGATTCCACAGCCGGTGATAGAAACGGTGATCGGAGGTAATAATCCGTTTGCAGTTATACTGGCTGCGGCTGTAGGTATCCCAATGTATGCCGATATATTCGGTACTATCCCGATAGCAGAAGCATTGTTTGGAAGAGGGGTGGGTATCGGTACGGTATTGTCCTTTATGATGGCTGTAACTGCTCTTTCGCTTCCTTCTATGATTATGCTCGGCAAAGTAGTAAAGCCAAAACTTTTAGCAATATTTACAGCTATCGTGTCTATTGGAATTATTGTGATCGGTTATGTATTTAATGCGTTTTCATATCTTTTTATTTAAGTGATTTTATACGATAAAATTGAACCAAAGGTATGAAAGGTCAACGCTTTTTCGAGATTGATATGTATAAAAGAAAGATGGTATTATAATATTGAGGAGGTATTTTCAATGGTGATCAAGGTTTTAGGTTCGGGATGTGCAAGCTGTAAAAAGTTAGAGAGTAACGTCAAAGAGGCTGTAAAAGAGCTGGGTATTGATGCCGTCGTTGAAAAGGTGGAGGATTTCAAAGAGATCGCAGCGTATGGTGTAATGAAAACCCCGGCGATTGTAGTGGATGAACAGGTAAAGGCAATGGGCAGAGTTCCGTCGGTAGAAGATATTAAAAAATATTTGTAAATATTTTGGTTTGGCGTTGTTAAAAATATAAAGGTAAATGCAATAGAGCCTCATGAGTATAAGCAATATCTTGCTTACGCTTATGAGGTTTTCCTTATAGGTTTGTTGTCAATAAAAAGTATTGTTAAATTTACCATTGACCCTAACATTGTGTTATGGTTTATGATAAGGGTGGAGGTGATCAAAATGCACTACAAGGTAAAAGAGGTAGCGGATATGGTGGGGATCAGCGTACGTATGCTTCACCATTATGACAAAATAGGGCTGCTGAAGCCGGGACGTGTAAGTCCGGCCGGATACAGGCTTTATACGGAGAAAGAACTTGAAAGGTTGCAGCAGGTACTATTTTTTAAGGAATTGGATTTTGGCCTCCAAGAAATAAAAACAATTTTAGATCGTCCGGATTTTGACAGGAAAAAGGCTTTAAAGGCTCACAAGCAATTGCTTTTGGAAAAGCAGAAAAGACTTGAAAAAATCATTAGAACCGTAGAACGAACAATAAATTCTATCGAAGGAGGTATGGATATGGATAAGAAGGAAATGTTTAAAGCATTTGATCTGACCGAGCTAGAAGAACACAAGGCAAAATATGCGGAGGAGACGAAGCGGAAGTACGGCAATACCGAAGCATACAAGGAAAGTCAGCAAAAGACTTCCGAGTACACGGCAAAGGACTGGGCCGCTATTCAAGCAAAGCGCGAAAAAATCTATAAGAAGATGATGGATGCTATGGATAGAGGACCGGCAGATGCGGTGGTTCAAGAAGCCGTAGAAGCATGGAGACAGCATATTACCGAATACTTTTACGAATGTACGCCGGAAACACTGAGAGGATTGGGCGATCTCTATGTCAGTGACGAACGCTTTACTGCCAATATCGACAAATATAAACCGGGTCTTGCCAAGTTTTTAAGAGACGCCATACACATTTATTGCGATAAGCTTGGAAAGTAAGATTTTCATCAATTTTAATCATTAATATTTTTGATGATACTAAAATCTTTTATCGTTATTGAATGGGAATCATAGGAAACTAAACCGGCCTTTTTCATTTTATTGAGCTCTCGAGACAATGATGTTCTCTGAATGCCTAATCTTTCAGCCAATTCTTTCTTTGTCATATTGAGTTCAATTTTACGATTGCCTTGTGCGTAATATTCGTAATTTAAAAAATCAATAATAGATTGTTTGATTGATTTCATGGAAATTGATTTAATTTTATTTGTTAAGATCATTGTTTTATCCGAGATACATTTTAAAAACTCAAGCAGGAAATTCCGGTTGTCCTGGCAAAGCTGCACAATTAAGCTTTTGCCGATATGAAGGACCAGCGTATCCGATTTGGCAATGATACTCATTGGGAAAAAGGGATAATTTGAAAATAGTAGATTTCCGCCAATATTGTCTCCGGCAGCGAATTGAGCAACCGTTAAAATATTCCCTTTTTCATCAATTTTTTGAATAAGTATTTCACCCTGTATGATTATATCAAACGCAAAACACTTTTCACCTTCAAAATAAATGATGGTGTTTTTTTTATATTGCGAAATCCTGTAATGATGCGTGTAAAAGAGTGTTAATAATGCTTCGGAAGAAAAATCTTTAAATAAAATATTCTGTTTAAGAAAGGGTATATAGTTTTTTATATTCATCAATATCACCTTTTATATGGATTAGTTACCATGGTAACTGCAAAGCAATCATTAAAATTATAATATATAACTAACAAAAATAAAAGGAGGCATCAATATGTTAGAAAAAAATTATAAGTACGGTAAAAGCGATAAGAAAATAGTGGAAAGGATTGTTGACGATGAAAACATTCATTTGAATCATATGATACTCACAAGCGGTACAGGACTGCCGGAGCATTATTCGAATTCGAATGTCTATATGATCGTTATCCGAGGGACAATGACGCTGCAACTAGACGAACAAGAACCTCAAAAATATTCCTTAGGAGATATTGTTAATATTCCGTATCATACGAAGATGAATGTAAATAACCTTGATGAAGAAGTGCTGGAGTTTTTTGTTGTAAAATCTCCCAATCCCAAAGATTATAGGAGTATGTAAAATGGATGTATTTACAATTCTTTTATGGATTATAGCAGGGGGCGCTTTGGTGATATCCCTCACAAAAAATAAGCGGAGAACGTTAAACGCTATGAAAATAGCAAGAGGGATGATGGGAAATATGATAGGGGAGATCGCAGCGATATTGTTTTTAATAGGCCTGATATTGACATTTATACCTCCGGAAACGATTAAAAGCGTTTTAGGTCAATCCGATCAGTTTATTTCGACCATTGTTTCGGCTGTTGTAGGAAGTATAACATTAATACCTGCGTTTGTGGCGTTTCCGCTGGTTGGCTCCTTTGTAGATATAGGTGCCGGCATCGTTCCCGCAGTTGCATTTTTAACTACCTTGACGATGGTAGGTGTGGTAACTTTTCCGTTAGAAAAACAGGAGTTCGGACTCAAATTTGCCGTCACCAGAAACACGCTTAGCTTTTTATTTGCAGTGATGATTGCACTTGCAATGGGGGTGCTGATATGAATATCGTTCAATTTGCGAAAAGAAATAAACTGCTGGCGGCAGTGGCCCTGACCTATGCGGTTTTGTTTATAACAATGCCTGATAAAGCAGTTTTATCGATTAAAAACAGTATGTATTATGTAATAGAAATGTTAGAAATCATACCGGTTATTTTTTTGCTGACCGCTATCATAGAAGCATGGGCTCCGAGAGAACTAATTATCAATAGCTTTGGTGAAAAATCAGGATGGAAAGGAAACGTCTTTTCTTTAATATTGGGGAGCTTTTCCGCGGGTCCGATATATGCGGCATTTCCGGTGTGTAAGATGCTTTTGAGAAAAGGGGCAAGTATGATCAATATTGTGATTATATTAAGTGCTTGGGCTGTGGTAAAAGTTCCGATGCTTGCAAATGAAGCAAAATTTTTAGGAGTCGAATTTATGGGTGTGAGATGGATATTGACAGTAATCTCTATATGGATGACGGCCTATATCATGTCCGCAATTGTTAAAAAAGAAAATATACCAATCTATAGAGAAGTGGAGATAGAAAAAATAAATGCAATTGACATCAAAGAGCAATATTGTATAGGCTGCGGGTTATGTGCCAGATTCTCACCGGACCATTTTGAAATAATGGATAAGAAAGCCAAAGTGAAAAAGAAAAAGATAGAGGAGGAAAAAGTAGCAGGCCTTAGATTAACCATTGAAAAATGTCCTGCAAAAGCAATCTGCTTTAAATAGTACTTAATTGTTGAATATACAATTACTTTTCCTCTTTAAATGAAGCCAGAAATTGCTGGATGGCATAAATCGAATCGTTGCTGATGACATGCTCAATGGCACAAGCATCCTTATCGGCAATATGGGGATCGATTTTTAACACCTCAGTGAAAAATCTTTGAATCACTTTGTGCTTTTTAGACGTGGATTCGGCTAGTTTAAGTCCGGCCGGAGAGAGAAATACCTCCCTGTATTTTTCTCTTATAATTAATCCTTTCTCAGAAAGAGTGGATATGGCGCTATGGGTGCTTGCTTTCGTAACGCCTAATCGATCGGCAATATCCGATACCCGTGCGCCTGTTCCTTCCCTTGAAAGTTCATAGATTGCTTCAAGATAATTTTCCATTGTGGATGTCAGTTTTTCCATTGTATTCCTCCGTATTATCGCAAAATCGTCTTTTATTTTAAAGACAGAATTTATGATAGCCGTACTATGATTTAATAATATATTTAGTATATCCTATTGTGCGGCAAAAAGAAAGCCCTTGAAACAAATCGATATATGCCCCACTGGTTTAATGAATAATGAATAATTTGATTTTAAAGTTGGTTATCTATAGATAACCAACTTTAATTAGAAATATAATCGTATGGAAGTAACCTTATGAACCGGAGGTCAGAGGGTGGAAGTCGGAAATAGCCAGACAGGAGCACAAAGTAATCAGCAACAAGGGGTCATGAATGGTAGGCGGTTCATTCTCAACTCTCAGCCCTCAACCACTTTTTAGATTCGGAATAGCTGTGGTTGGAGTACGATTATATTTCCAACCTTACTGCTTGTTATTTAATATCATTTAACCCATTTATCATGTCCTTCATTGCCTGGGCAATTTCCGGTATTTTATTACTATCCACCTTATCTATTTTATCATGGGGCGTATGGGCAATCTCGGTCATAACCTCCATAACGTTCTCGGAGGTTAAAGCGACCGCAGGTATTCCATTCATGACAAATATCATGTGATCGCTTTGATACCACGGATCGATTTCTATAAATTTTTTATTATCTTTAAAGGCATTACGTATAGCCTGCCCCATGGATTCTTTACAGTCAAAACAGCTAAAAGTGGTTTTATAACCTTTGCACCCGGTTCCATCTGTATTTACTGCTAATAGGATATCCTCAAATCCATCTTTATTTTCTGACAAGTAAAGCATTTGCCCGGAAGCAGCATAATAGTCCTCTCCATTGACTGCTAAAATTTCTATGCCGTATTTTCCCTTGTAATCCTTTAACAAATCAGCCAGTGCAAGTAAAGATGTCACTCCTGCGCCATTATCTAAGGCCCCCGGAGTTCCTTTCTTCGTATCAATATGTGCACAGAAAACGATGCGCTGATTACTGGATCCATCCTTAGTTCCGATGACATTACATCCCTTTGACGGTATTCTCTTTGATTCAATCTTTAGATACATTGTATTTTCTGCGTTACTTAATATCTTTCTTCCCTCTTCCTCGGTTAAAAATACAGAGGGAATATTAAAGTCACCGTCTTCAAATAGTGGGAATGGGTACCAGGCCCCGGCAAGCTCTGGATTTCGACTCGTTATTGCTACAACGGCAAGCGGAGATTTCTCCTCAATCATGCTTATAATTTGCTTATGATTTTCCGGATTATAGAACACAAAGTTTTTAGGCATTAGCTGCTCTTTACATAACTCGCCGTGTAGTACGGCAATCTTCCCTGTAAAATCCTTGCCAGTTAACTCCTCAAAGGTGCATGCCGTCTCAAAGCTGCTCTCAATGTCACATGAAAGGGAATAGGGACTAATAAAGGCCTCAATACGCTCATTTCCAGCTTTAAGTATTACTTCTCCGGATTCCCAGTCAATACATGTGAATTCTGGCTTTTCAACTTTAAATCCGCTGGAAGCAAGCCTTTTGGCGACATAATCTGTGGCCTTTTGATTTCCTGGGCTCCCCACATGCCTATCACCAATAGTAACGCATAGCTCCGTTAAGTCTCTTTCAATTTGTTCTAACTGTAGTTTTTTCTCCATGTAAAAACACCTCCATATATAGTTGACCCTTATGGGTTTAAACTACCCATCTGCTAAAGCAGGTGGGTATGACGCGGGCAAATGTACATGCTCTTTTCCTATACGGCCTTGCAATAATGTCATTTCCCTTACTGCGCAACCTGATCGTATTAAGTATCTTAGGCTTTGTGATATTGGTTTATACACTATTTTATATCTATATTTTGCTGCCACATTATGTGATATTTTATATCATATACCGTATGACTGCGCTTATTATAATTTTTGTGCGTTTTTGGATTAACCTTTACGCTTATACCGTCTAAAGCCGTTGGAGTTAGAGCACGCCCAAGCAATTCAAACTAATTTTAACTATAGTAGGAGGTGTGGTGTTATACTGTAGGGTTTTGTTTGTACAAAATCGATAGATAATAAACAGTAACGTTTGAAATATAATCGTATGAAAACAATCTTGTGAACCGGAGGTGGAGGTCAAAGGGCAGAGGTCGGAATTGTGAGCCATCAGGAGAGCGTGCAATATAATGGTCCGACTTCTGACTTCCGGACAAATGAAGATTGCAATGCCAAGGGATATAGCGTATAATAGACACAGATCGTTAAAATTAAATAAGGTGATGGAGTTCGCCTTTAACTGCTGAGAAGCTGATGACTCCTACTAATAATGCGACGTTATTATTGGTAGGAGTCTTTTTCGATGACGTTCTATAGGAGATGATGATATGGCAACCAGTTTGGCGATGATTGTACTGCTTGGGTTGTTGGCCAATACCCTTTTTACGAAATTTAGAATGCCGGGACTCTTGGGCATGCTGCTTTTGGGGATCGTGACAGGACCGTATGTTTTGAATTGGCTTGATCCCGACCTTTTAAAAGTATCTGCCGATTATAGGTTGATTGCGCTCATTATTATTTTGCTCAGAGCAGGTTTGGGCATTAGTAAAAATGATTTGAAGGTTGTTGGGCGTACAGCGATAAAGCTGGGCTGTTTTCCCGGTTTGATAGAGGGATTGACCATTGCATTGATATCAACAAAAATGTTAGGCTATTCATTTATTCAAGGTGGAATACTGGGTTTCATTATTGCTGCGGTTTCGCCTGCGGTTGTTGTGCCGTTGATGCTTGCATATAAGGAAAAGGGAGTGGGAACCCGAAAGGGTATCCCGACCTTAGTATTGGCCGGGGCCTCTATGGATGATGTTTTTGCCATTACTATTTTTACTACTTTTTTAGGGCTATACAGTGGGCACCATGGGAATATAGGCATCAAAATTCTAAGTATTCCTATGTCCATTGTATTGGGGATTGTATTAGGATTTTTGATTGGACTGGTACTAGTAGCAATCTTTAAAAGGTACCACCTGCGTGACACCAAAAAAGTGCTTTTCATCCTTGGTTCGGCAATATTGCTTACCACGATAGAGAATATACTAAAGAGCAGGATTGAAATAGCGGCTCTTTTAGGGGTGATGGCCATAGGCGCTGTCATTCTGGAAAAAGCCCCTAAAGTGGCTAAACGGTTATCGACTAAATTTAATAAGATATGGGTTTTTGCAGAAATATTATTATTTGTTTTAGTAGGCGCACAAGTGGACATTGGTGTTGCATTTAATGCAGGACTGAAGGGAATTGTCATTATAGCAGCCGGGCTGATAGCAAGAAGCCTTGGGGTTATTTTATCCACATGGGGAAGCAATTTGAATTGGAAAGAACGATTATTTTGTGTGCTGTCTTATACCCCCAAAGCGACGGTGCAGGCAGCAATAGGTTCAATTCCTTTGGCAATGGGCGTAAAATCAGGAGAGGTTATGCTGGCAATTGCAGTGCTATCCATACTGGTTACCGCACCATTAGGAGCAATAGCTATTAAGCTGTCGGCGGAAAGATTGTTGACATCGGAAGGAAAGGGCAACCGGTGAGACATGCATTGTTTATATTGCACACTTACTGTGGTACGATGCAGTCAATACTTGTGGAATTGTTCTATAAAGTACTTGACAGAAAATAATAAAAAAAAGTATAATAAGATTAGTGGTAATACCAACATACCATTAGATCGATATACCAATCAAGGGGAATCGGTTTAAAATGTATTGGGGGAGATAAGATGAACGGATATGAAATCATAAAGAAAAATGTCACTTTTGATAATCCCGGGCGGATTGGCATCAAATATCCGACGTTGGGAAAAGGCGATATGTTAAGACTCTTTATACAAAAACCAAGAAGCAGAAGAAGACCGGATGAAGAAGCGGATATGAGAAAGAAAGCACGTTTTAATCCCAATGAAATTGATGAATGGGGCTGTATGTGGGGAAATAAGATAGAGAACGACGATTTTGCCCTTGGACAGCCTATTACCCATCCCATTGAAGATTGGGAAACCGATTATGAAAGCTATAAAGTCCCTGACCCATATGATGCCGGGAGATTTGACGGGTTAGAAGAAGCCTTGGCCTGCAGTGAAGCGCAAGGGCAATGGGTTCAGCTCAACAGCCAGTACTGTATATTCGAGAGACTGCATTTTTTGAGAGGCTTCGAAAATACCTTGGTTGATTTCTATACGGATAGAGAGAATTTAGAAGACTTGTGTGACAAATTACTGGACTATCAAATAGGCATTGCAAAACAAGCGCAGGAAATCGGAAAGGGCAGGATCCATTGTTTTGAAACCTCGGACGATTGGGGCACACAAAATGCATTAATGGTTGAACCCCAGCTCTGGAGAGACATATTTAAACCCAGATACAAAAAGTTAATTGAAGTTGTCCACGATGCCGGCATGTTTTTTACGCTTCATTCATGCGGCAAGATCAATGAAATTATAGAAGACCTGATAGAAATAGGTGTCGATATCGTTAATATTCACCAACCGAGAACACTGGGCATAAAAGAAATCGGAGAAAAGTTTGCAGGAAGAATCTGCTTTGATGTTTCCGTAGACATTCAAGATACGTTGCCGACAGGCAATAAAGAACTTATTGAGCAGGAGGTAAAGGATCTGATTGAATACTGGGCAACACCCCGCGGAGGATTGATTGCGGCGGAATACAGGTTCTTAAATTCCATCGGAGCAACGCATGAGGACTTTGTTTTTTCCTATGAGTGTTTTGAGAAATATGGTAAATTATCCTGAACGAAAAAAAGAATTTGTATGAAAACGGTGTGAATGTATAGATAATCCACACTAGCATTAGAAATATAATAACCTTATGACCGGAGGTCTGAGGTCAGAGGGCCGGAAAGATTAAACAGGGGCGGAGAGTAAAACAACAACCAGGTGTCGTGAACGGTGGGCAGCTCATCTCTCAGCCCTCAACTGCTTTTTAGTTTTGAAATGCCCGTTGCCGTAGTACCATGATGTTTCTAACTTTACAGTGCCGCAATGTGTTGCAAGTAAAAAAAGTTAACTTAAATGACATCATATGATATAATACGGATATAAAATAAATTTTTAGAAGGATGGACTATGATTAATAAAAAAAGAATCAGTGATCAAATCTTTGATTACATATTGGAAAACATCAAAAACGGTGAGCTCAAACCCGGTGATAAACTGCAAAATGAAAGAGAACTGGCTGAAGCGTTGGATGTGAGCAGGGTTCCCGTCAGAGAGGCTATTAGTTCCCTGTGTCAGATCGGTATTTTAACAACCAAGCACGGTTATGGCACTTTTGTCAATGAATACGATCCGGAGCAAGTGGGACACACGCTTTATATGTATTCCCTCCTTGACAAGACACCAATACTCGAACTCATTGAAGTCAGAAAGATAATGGAATCGGAGGGTGCAAGGCTTGCCAGTCAGAATGCAACCGAGGAAGAGCTGGAAGTGATCAAAGACTTCATGATTCGAAGAGAACAGCAGATTATTGAGAATAAAGGGCCGGAGGACATGGCGCTTTTATATAAATTGGATAATGGATTCCATAGAGCTATTGCGTTAGCAACGCATAATACGATGTTTGTAAAGTTTTTGGACGGAATCAGGGCATCCGTCAGGATTCATCAAGCAGAAGCGGCTAAACAACTGGGTTTTCGTCAAAAGGTAACATCATACCATAAAGAGATCTATCGTGCCATTGCTGCTCGTGACGGCGAGAAAGCATCCAAAGCGATGTATGAGCACATTGAGGAAGTTGAAAATATTATTAAGGAGCACATTTATCATGATGCCTGAGATAAAACCAAATAATTTTTTAGGAGGGCATTAAGCCCTTTTGGTTTCTGGGCGGATTCAGGCCATTTTATACTCATCAATCGGCCTGCGCATTTCCAGGACATCTTTTCTATGCAGGCATGTCCCCAGTATTGTAACATACCTCGTTGCTATTTTACTATGCGTCCTTATTTAGTCATTTTCCGACCTCCGCCTTCTGATCTCCCACTTCCGGGTGCCAAACATAACAAAGGCATATGACCCTAAGATATTACCGTATTGTCGGCATCGGTGCGGATTTTGATATATCTGGGAAAAATGTTAATGCGAAAATTGAAAAAAAGAGTATAATGTTTGACCACACTTATATTGGCAGAAGCTATCTATTGCTTGAAATTTCAAATAAAACCCATCTGATTGACTTATCTCGACATAGACAATTGAAGAATTTTATACAATTATTGTGCAGGTTGTAGAAAAAACATATTGACAAATAGCAAATATTTGTGTAAACTATTGATATGGAGGTATTACCACCATACCTTATTACCCATTTGATTTATAATAGCATAAAATAACGTTAAAGATAGCAAATTGTTTGCCGTAGTACGATTATATTTCCAACTTTACAATGCGTTATCTATAGGTTAATTTATACTATTATAGATAAAAATAATGAATAAAAGGAGAGGTCAATGCATATGAAAAAAATTTTAGTATTGTTATTAGGCCTGGTTATGATTGTATCGCTGATTGGATGCGGCGCACCGGATGATGGTAAGAAGGCGGAGGAGCCATCGGATAAAGTTGCCGATAACGGCAAAGATGATGGTGAAAAACCTGCAGATGCGTATGTACCTGAAAAAGAAATTACTTTCGTAGTGCCCTTTGCGGCCGGTGGAAACAGTGACGTTCCCGCAAGAATTTTCGCAAAATATATGAGTAAATACTCTGCAAAAGAAGTAAAGGTAACAAATATTACGGGTTCCGGGGGGAGAGTCGGAGCAAAAGAAGTCATGAAATCCGATCCCGACGGTTCAATGTTAATTATGCAGCCCGTTGGATACCCTATGCAATATGCCCTGGGTGTGGCAGACTTTACCTATGAAGACTTTGAGCCGATAGGACAGTGGCTGGATTCAAAATTGGCTATTGTGGTTAATGCTGATTCGGAATACAAAACCCTTGACGATTTAATAAATGCAGCCAAAGAAAATCCCGAAACCGTTAAAATGGGTTCGGTGACGGGGACATTGCCCTTATTTGCGATTATTGAAGTCGAAATGCAAAAAGACATTCAGTTCAAGAAAGTAGACTTAGCCGGAACGTCAAAAGCACCTGAATTACTCGGCAATCGTATTGACGGCTATATTGACGGATTCGGTGCCGTAAAACAGTATGTTGACAGCGGAGAATTCAGATGTCTAGGCATTATCAGCGATAATGAAATCGTAGGATATGAACAACTCGATACCTTTAAAGGATTAGGATATGAAAATTACGAGTATTTAAAACAAGCATTCGGGATTTGGGCACCGAAAGGCACGCCGAAAGAAGCAGTCAATTATATCAATAATCTTATTAAACAGGCTGCCAATGATCCGGAATGTATTGAAGAACTCAATAAATTGGCCTATAGTCCGGCTTATACCACCGTTGAAGCGTATACGAAGGCAATGGAAGAAACCTATGCAGCTTTCCAAAAGACTGCAAAAGCAATTATAGGAGAATAGAGATAGAATGCTTTACCTGTTGTGACTATTTATTTTAAATAGTATTTTACGATACTCCCAAACCAAGAGTCTTGAGGCTTGTGTCTAAGCTTAGGGGACATGCCATATTGGAAGCCGGATATTTGTAACGTGAGGGTATACGGCCCTTCTCCCTTTTGCATTCGCCTTTACGATATGAAGGGATGCCGGTTTCCATGATTGGCGATGTCCCCCAAAAGGCTCCTTGTACGCGAAAAAGAATATACATTCGCTATATTGAATTTTTCGCGTTGAATGTACCAAGGTAGACATTTCGCGATAAGGTTTATCACGAAATAGACAGATAAGGAGATTAGTTATGGGTGAAATATTGTTCATGGTCATCATAGCCATAGCTGCAATTATAATGTTTATTATGACGTATGATTTTCCCGTAAGCATCATCGACAAGTCGGGGGGCGCCGCCCTATTCCCTAGAATTATTATTATTTTGCTGCTATTTTTTATGTTGATAAGGCTTATAGCAATATTAAGAACAAAGAAAGAAGAAAGAAAGCCTTTTGCGTTTACAGAGATGTTTAAAGGCTCCCGATTAGTCTATTTATTACTTACGATTGCTTATATTGCGGTATTAACTCAATTAGGCTTTATCATTTCGTCACTGCTTTATTTATTCATTTTGATTAATTATTTTTATTATCTGCAAAATGGCAGATTACCCGCTGTAAAAACCGAAATGATCATTGTGATTTCTATTGTTGCAGGTGTTTTAATACTGAATTATTTCTTTGGCAATGTATTAAATATATTGTTACCGAAAGGAATTCTCAAATAAGTGTATTGTCTAAAGGAGATTCGTTATGGAATTTATTGAAGTTATTCAAAACGTTTTGCACCCTCAATATATATTGCTGATACTGGTAGGCGTTGCAGTCGGTAATGTGTTTGGCTGCATACCGGGGCTTAACGCACCGATTGCAGTGGCTTTGGTTCTGCCCATTACATTTGCGATGGATACGATCCCGGCAATATGTATTATTATGGGATTATATATGGGGTGTGTATCGGGAGGATTGGTATCTGCAATCCTATTAAAAATTCCCGGTACCGCAGCGTCCGTTGCTACTACCTTTGACGGGTATCCTATGGCACAAAAGGGAAGAGGAACGGAAGCGTTGTCTTACGGTGCATTTGCTTCTTTTTTCGGAGGCATATTCAGCACCGTATGTCTATTGGCTTTGGCGCCGCTGCTTGCAAAAATGGCAATAGGCTTCGGACCTTGGGAATACTTTGGCACGGCTACACTATCCCTTGTGTTGGTGTGTGTATTAATGCAGGGTAAAATGCTGAAAGGGTTTATAGCAGTCACATTGGGCTTATTGTTAAAAACAGTGGGGATGAGCCCGGTTGACGGCATCGCAGCGAGATATACCTTTGGTAATTATAATTTGGAAAGCGGGTTTGACTTAATTGTTGTCATCATTGGTATATTCGCGCTTCCCGAAATTCTTTATTCAATCGGAAAAATAAAAGAAAAAATAAAGCCTTCCGAAATTAAGAAAAAGAAATTTTATATACCGGATATGCCGACAATTAAAAAATATACGTCAACAATGTTTAGAGGCAGTGTTCTCGGCACTTTCATAGGCATATTGCCGGGAATGGGGGGTGGAGCTGCTTCTTTGATTTCCTATGCCCAAGCCAAAAAAACGTCCAAGCATCCCGAATTGTTTGGAACAGGCCATGAAGAAGGGATCTTTTGCTGTGAAAGTGCCAACAACGCCACAACCGGCGGGGCATTGATCCCTATGCTTGCGTTAGGCGTGCCCGGTGATACGACCACGGCTATCATCATGGGGGCATTAACTTTACAGGGCCTGACGGCCGGGCCGCTTTTAAGCATGAACCAACCGGTATTGTTTAAATCAATCATATTCATAGTATTGATTGCTAACATTCTGATGTACTTGTTCCAGGTGTCCACCATAAGATATATGAGCAAGATCATTGAAGTCCCCAAAAGTTATTTATTTCCCATTATATCGGTATTTTGTATTACCGGTGTAATCAGTTTAAATAACAATGTATTTGATCTCGTGTATTTAATAGGTTTTGTCATCATCGGATATATCTTGGATAAAAATGATTATCCCCTTGCACCCTTTATACTGGCCAATGTACTTGGCAGGATTATTGAGGATAATATGAGAAGAGCCATTGTATATTACGGTAGTTTTCAAGAGTGTCTGAAACAAGTATCAATCGGAACGGTATTTTTTGTACTAGCTGTTGTGTTACCGATCATCAGTGCCGTCTTATCTAATCCAAAGGTAAGGGCCAAATTAAAAATGAAACCGTTAAGGAGTGAGTAAACGATGATAAATGATGTAAATATCAAAGATTTGGACAGACAAACGTGGATTAATAATGTATTCCCGGAATGGGGCACATTCCTCAATGAAAAAATTGACAATACGGTAGTGGAACCGAATAAATTTGCAATGTGGTGGCTCGGTTGTACGGGTATATGGGTTAAAACGCCGGCCGATTGTAATATTATTATAGACCTGTGGTTAGACACAGGAAAGCAGACAAGAAAGTTTCCCGAACCGCCCGAGTGGGGACAGGGTAAAGATTTTCAAATGGCCAGAATGACAGGCAGCAGACAATGGCAGCCCAATGCCAGAAGTGCTCCGATGGTCATTGACCCGTTTGCGTTTACAAAGATGGATGCCGTTTTATCCACTCATTTTCATAGAGATCACATTGATCCCTATGTTGCGGCTGCCATCGTTAAGAATACCGACGCACCGTTTATAGGACCCGAATTCAGTGCGAACATCTGGAGAAAATGGGGCGTGCCGGAAGAGAGAATTACGGTCGTAAGACCCGGTGACAGTATTAAGATCAAAGATATCGAAATTGTTGCAGTCGATTCCTTTGACAGAACGGCTTTGATTACGGCACCGCCGGCCGGAGATATCAGAGGCAGGCTTCCCGACGATATGGACGACAGAGCAGTCAACTTTATTATCAAAACCCCGGGCGGAAACATATATCATAGTGGAGATTCTCATATGTCTAACTACTATGTAAAACACGGTAAAGACCACGAGATTGATGTGGTTTTGGTATCCTACGGGGAGAATCCGATCGGATGCTCGGACAAAGTGACGTCCGTTGATTGCTGCAGAATAGCCGAAAACCTTAATGCAAAAGTACTGATTCCGTTCCATTACGATATTTGGTCCAATATGTTAGGCGATCCGAGAGAGGTGGAATTGGTATACAATTTTAGAAAAGACAGATTGAATTATCAATTCAATGTATTCCTGTGGGAAGTTGGCGGAGGATATGTATATCCTGACGATAAGGATAAGAAGAGATTTATGTTTGAACGTGGATTCTCGGATGCATTCACCGACGAGCCCAATGTACCGTTCAAATCGTTCCTATAAAAGTAATATTTATAAAGGAGTATAGATAATGGACTTGAAAACATTGAAAGCAGAGGTCTATAGAGCCAATCTGGAACTGGTTGACAGGGGGCTGGTGATATATACTTGGGGTAATGTCAGTGCGATTGACCGGGAAAATAATATTGTAGTGATAAAGCCGAGAGGCATTGAATATGATCAATTAACTGCCGATGATATGTCGGTGGTTGATATGGACGGAAAGTTGGTTGAGGGCAAGCTATTGCCCTCGGTAGATTTGGATATCCATCTGGAAATATATAAAGCATTTGAAAACGTAGGAGGTATTGCCCACACCCATTCGACCTGGGCGACAGCATGGAGTCAAGCCGGCCAAAGCATTCCGGTGCTGGGTACGACACATGCGGATCACTTTTACGGGGAGATCCCTTGTACAAGACAATTGACCGAAGAAGAAGTAACGGGAGATTATGAGAGGATAGTCGGACAAATTATATGTGAATTGTTTGCCGGCAGAGATCCCCTTGAAATGGGTGCGGTATTGACACCGGGACACGGACCTTTCACCTGGGGCAAGGATGCCGCTTCTGCCGTGGAACATAGTGTAATACTTGAAGAAATTGCTAAAATGGCTAAGCTGTCCATGGATATAAACGGGGGAAAGGGGCTCTTGCTGCCCGAATACATGACAGAAAAGCACTACACGAGAAAATATGGTAAGAATTCATATTTTTATCAAAGCAAGTAGGTGATTAAAGTTAAAAAGTCAGTTTCGCTTTCTCTTTTTAAAGCCGATAAAAATGCACCGGTACTGTTCTCCGGCAATATTGAGGAAAATATTCCCTATATCAAAGAGATTGGGTATGATGGGGTGGATTTGTTTGTTTTGGACCCTAAAGAGGAGGTCAGCAGGAAAGCAATAACATTATTGAAAGCCAATGGCCTGGGCGTTGGCGTAGTGATGCCGGCTGCTATGGCAAAAGCCGGATTGTTCTTAGGCGATATGGATAAAGACATCAGAGAAGAAATCATTAAAAGAATGAAGGAAATCATTGTTTATGCCTCACAGGTCAATGCAATGGTTTCGCTGGGCCTTGTAAGAGGGAGCGTAAAAAGAAATGATACGGCAGAGGCGCTTTTGGAGAGGTTTGCAGATTCCTCGGAGAAGCTGATTCCCTATGCGGAGAAATATGATGTAAAGCTGGTGGTTGAACCTATCAATCGATATGAAATCAATACGCTCAACGCAAGCATAGAGGCCTATGATTTTATACAAAAATGCGGACTTCCTCTGTATTTGATGCTGGATACATTTCATATGAATATTGAAGATGTCTCAATCGAAGATAGTCTGATCAAATGTCAAGCACTCATTCAGCATATCCATTTTGTGGATTCCAACAGATTGGCCCCGGGCATGGGTCATATGGATATGGTGAAAATATACGAAGTGTTAAAGCAGATTCGCTATAATGGGTACTTATGTCTGGAAGCACTGGCTTTGCCGGACGGAAAGACCTGCGCAGAAAAAGGGATAGAATTTTTTAACAAAATCGGACTGGCATAGCGGTACTTTTTGATGTTTGGTACCGTATGCGAGTGAAGGGATTAACTATAAAAGGATGATAAAAGATGAACATTCATAAGAAAATATTAGGGTCAATTGAAAAGGTTTATGCTACAGCTTATACAAAGATCGATAACGAGCTGCTTTTTTTAGCCGCAACAGAAGGAAGAGGTCAATGCTGTGCCTATGAACATGCTGGGAATCAGGAGACGGTGGTGTGGGATGGGCCCGGTGGAACCATGAATATAGTGCCCATACCGGGCAGAGAAGGTGAATTCCTTGCAACGCAGCAGTTCTTTCCCGTATTTGATGCAAAAGAGTGTATGCTGCATTATGTGAAATATGAGGAGGGCAGTTGGTCGGTGAAGCCTGTTATGCCCTTTCCCTATCTTCATCGTTTTGATCTTTTTGTTATTTCCGGTGAAGTCTATTTTATCGGTGCCACCCTTTGCAGCGGTAAAGAATTTCAGCAGGATTGGTCAAAACCGGGAGCCGTATACGTTGGGAAACTCAGCGAAGGTTTTGATAAACCCTTTGAAACGAAAAAGGTTTTAGACGGTATCACAAAAAATCATGGTTTTTGTGCTGTGACGTGGGATGAAAAACGGGGATATTTTATAACCGGCGTTGAGGGTGTTTTTCTTGTTTATATACCGGAAGATGCCGGCGGGGAATGGAAAACCGAAAGAATATTAGATCATGAAGTGAGTGACATTGCCGTCTGTGATATAGATGGTGACGGTCATTTGGAAATCGGAACCATTGAACCCTTTCATGGCAATAAATTTGTCATTTATAAAAAGGATGCGGGATGGAAGCCTGTATATGAACAGGATATTGACTTCGGCCATGTGGTTTGGGGGGGAGATATCTTAGGGAAGCAATCTTTCCTGGTAGGTTACAGACGTGACAGAATGGAACTTATGTGTATTCAAAAGGATAAAAGCACCGGTAAGATGGTGACGATTCAAATTGACGAAGATACCGGACCGAGCCAAATCTCAGTGGCCCATGAAAAGGATCGTGTGTTTATACTGTCTGCCAACAGGCAGATTGACGAAGTTGCATTATATGAGCTTAAAAAGGCTTAGGGATTGGGTATCGGTAAATATAAAAAGGTTAAAGGAGTATGATGATGACGGATAAGAAAATTGCTGCATTGAAGAAAACGTCTATCAACATTAAAAGACATGTCATTGAATCAACCTATAGCTGTAGTTCCGGGCATCCCGGAGGGTCGTTGTCTATCACGGATATACTGTCTGTTCTATATTTTAGTGTCATGAATGTTGATACCAATCGTCCAAAATGGGAGGACAGGGATCGATTAGTACTGTCGAAAGGTCATACGGCACCGGCGCTATACGGGGCATTGGCAGAAAAAGGCTTTTTCGGTCGCGAGGAACTATCCCGTTTAAGGCAGTGCGATAGTTTTCTGCAAGGACACCCGGATATGAATAAAGTACCGGGCATTGACATGTCAACCGGTTCTTTAGGGCAAGGGCTGTCGGCTGCTAACGGTATGGCGATAGCAGGAAAATACATGAAAAAGGATTATCACGTATTTTGTATTCTCGGGGATGGGGAATCACAAGAAGGGCAAGTGTGGGAAGCAGCAATGACAGCGGCACATTATAAGCTCGACAATATAATTGCCTTTTTGGATCATAATGGGCTTCAGATTGATGGCGCTGTTGACGAAGTGATGTCACTGGGTGCTATCGACAAGAAGTTTGAGGCCTTTGGGTGGCATGTAATCAAAGTTGACGGACATGATATAGCGCAATTGCTTCAGGCGGTTGATGCCGCCAAAAATACTCAGGGTATGCCTACGCTGATTCTCTGTAAAACGATCAAAGGGCAGGGCGTATCTTTTATGGAAAATCGGGTTGAATGGCATGGAGCAGCTCCAAATAAGGAACAAAGAGATATGGCCATTGCAGAGTTGGAACAAAAAATAAGGGATTTGGAGGTGCTTCATCATGCAGAATAAGATGTCGACCCGAAAGGCTTATGGGATGGCACTGGCGGAATTAGGAGAAAAATACGACTTTTTGGTGCTGGACGCAGATTTATCGAAGGCCACGATGACAAAGATGTTTCAAGATGTCTATCCCCAGCGGTTCTTCAATATGGGCATTGCAGAATGTGATATGATGTCGACGGCTGCAGGCATTGCCAGCTGCGGAAAGATGGTTTTTGCCAGCACTTTTGCAATGTTCGCTGCCGGCAGGGCCTATGAACAGATTAGAAATTCAATTGCATATCCCCGCCTGAATGTAAAAATAGGGGGCACACATGGTGGTTTGTTAATTGGGGAGGACGGCGGTTCACATCAATGTATTGAGGATTTATCAATCATGAGAACCCTTCCCGGTTTTGTTGTCTTAGCCCCTGCCGACGCCGTTGAAGCGCGGGCCGTAGTGGAAGCAGCCATGAACTATGAGGGCCCTGTATATATGAGATTCGGACGTATGGATGTTCCGGTTATCTATGACAGCAATACCTTTAAATTTGAAATCGGCAAAGCAACCGTTTTGAAAGAGGGTTGTGATGTCACTATTATTGCGGTAGGAGAGATGGTGTATGAAGCGGTAAAAGCCGCCGCTGTTTTAGAGGATCAAGGGGTTGCTGCAAGAGTCATTGATATGTGCAGTATTAAGCCGATTGATGCAGATATCATTATAAAAGCGGCAAAAGAGACCCAAGGGATTGTGACTGTTGAAGACCATAACGTCGTGGGTGGATTGGGAAGTGCCGTTTCCGAGGTTGTCACAGAGAAATATCCGGTGAAGATCAGAAAAGTGGGCGTAAAGGATACCTTCGGGCGCTCGGGGAAAAGGCCGGACCTGGCAGCGTATTATGGGCTTGACGTCGAAACCATAGTAAAGAATGCAAATGACCTATTAAGCAAGTAAGGCGCAGTTTTATTAAGTTGAAGAGCATGATGGAAAAGGGTTGTTAATGAAGAATTAAGAATGAAGAATTAGATTATTGGGGATTCATGAGTGATTCTAAAATAAAGAATTATAAGCTGTTTTAGAGGTTGTTAGTGAAGTATTCTCAACTTTCAGCGCTTAACTGCTTTTTAGCATTGGAATACCGGTTGTTGAGTACCGAACTTTAAAATCGAATTCATATTGGAACAAAAAATGGAAAACCATCATTGCTTGTTCCAATATAGTTTGAAGTTTAAAGTTCGGTATTTTTGTTGGAATCATTTTCGTCAGCCAGCATTTATACACCCCCCAATCAAAATTTAGGTTGCCAAGGGACAAGCATAAGGTATATAATTAACGTTGGACAATGATTTTTTGACAGTGGGCTTTCAAAACGTAAGGCCGATGAGGTTTGTAAACGTATATACTATGATAAGGAGTTTAACGATGAAACATAAAGAGATCGGCGTGTTATTTCTTCTTGCGTCATTATGGGGCGCATCATTTCTATTTATAAGGATTTGTTCTCCCGTGCTGGGCCCCTTTTTACTAATTGAACTGAGAGTGCTGATAGCCGGATTGGTCTTACTCCTTTACGCCTATTTCACGAAACGCAGGCTTAACTTTAAAGAAAAGTGGAAGGAATATTTGATCGTGGGAGCGGTGAATGCCGCCATTCCCTTCACACTGATTGCAACAGCTACTTTAACGCTGAATGCATCGTTGGCCTCTATCCTGAATTCCACGACCCCATTGTTTACGGCACTTGTAGCCTGGGGATGGTTAAAAGAAAAGCTAACGGTTAAAAAGGTGCTAGGCATTATCTTAGGGGTTAGTGGTGTTGTCGTTTTGTTAGGCTGGAGCCCGCTTCCCTTTTCGTCTCAGGTCATTTTTTCAGCTTCATTATCTGTTTTGGCGGCTATATCCTATGCCTTTGGGGGCGTATACGTCAAAAGAACCTTTACAGGCGTTGATCCCTTGTCCCTTGCGACCGGACAGCAATTGGCCGCCGCATTGGTGCTTTTGCCCATGGTTCTGTTCAACATTCCTGCCGTACCCGTCTCCAAGGTTGTTGTTGTCTCGGTGATAGGGCTTGCAGTGTTGTGTACGGCACTGGCCTATTTATTATACTTTTATCTTATCGCCGCTGTCGGTCCTACTAAAACGCTGACCGTCACTTTTCTTGTGCCGTTATTTGGCGTTATATGGGGTATTCTTTTTCTAAAGGAAAACGTAACGACGGGGATGGTTGTAGGATTACTCATTATCTTATCAAGTATTTTTATGATATCGGATTTTAAAATGAAGTCGAATGCAAGTGTTAAAATCAAGCAGTTGGAATCATAATATCAAAAGGGTTAGGGAGGTATTGACAATGGCTAAAAAAGAAATAATCAATACGGAGAAGGCGCCTGCTGCAATCGGACCTTATTCTCAAGCGACGAGAGTCGGAGATTTGGTTTTCACATCCGGGCAAATCCCTATCTCACCGGAGACCGGCGAGATTGTTGGGGATAATATTCAAGCGCAGACGGAGCAGGTATTGGAGAATTTAAAAGCAGTATTGGAAGCCGGCGGGACAAGCTTGGATAATGTGATGAAAACGACCGTATTTATAAAGGATATGAATGATTTTGCTGCGGTGAATGAGGTCTATGCAAAATATTTTTCCGCCCATTATCCGTCAAGGTCTTGTGTGCAGGTTGCAAGACTGCCGAAGGATGTAGGGGTTGAAATCGAGGCGATCGCAGTCATTGGAGAATGAGAGGAGTAATCAAAATGCATGCTATGCACCAATTGTGCGGGGAAGACAAGCCGACATTCTATGACCGGCTGAACGCAACTCTCGCAGGTTTAATCGGTGAAGAGACGGATTGGCTGGCGAGCAGCGCCAATGCAGCCGCATTATTGTATTTACAATTGCCGGATATTAATTGGGCCGGTTTTTATTTATACAAAGAGGGGGAGCTGGTACTGGGACCATTTCAGGGAAAACCGGCATGTGTCCGTATTGCTTTAGGGAAAGGTGTTTGTGGTACGGCTGCCAAAGAAAGAACAATACAAGTCGTAAAGGATGTACATGATTTCCCGGGACATATTGCCTGTGACGCTGCCTCCCGATCCGAGATTGTTGTGCCCATCGTACAAAATGAAAGATTGATAGGAGTACTGGATGTTGACAGTCCTAAAATTGGAAGATTTGATAACGAAGATGCCCGGGGCTTAATGCAGTTTGTGGATATTTTAAACAAATATATTGGCTGGCCCCAGTCATTTCGGCGTTGAGCAGGCTGCCGGAGATTAATCCGGCGGTCCCTGCAAAATGTTTTTTTCTATTCATAAATATCACCGGCTAATTGTCCTAATACAGTTCTGTTTAAAATGATAATAGCATTTTTTTCTTTTTTAATGATTTTTTGATTACATAGTTTATGAATAGTCCGTGTCAGATGCCGATAGCTGGTACCTAGCAAGTCTGCCATTTCCGTCAATTTATGCGTATAAAGGCTTTCACGGCCGGAGGATTTGTTATCGGCCGGTGAGGTGGCTAAAAGGTAGCCGGCCACTCTATTTTCCAAGGGATATAAAAGATTGATCGCACTGGATTTTGATATTTTATCCAGTTTATCGCCTAAGCTTTTACACATATATTTCAAGAACTTCGTATCGTCAAGGGCATTTTTTCTGAGAGCCTCCATGGGAATGCCTATGCAGAATGATTCCTCTATAGCTTCAATATTACAGCTGGCCGTATCGATATCAATCAATTCAAGGTCGCCAATCACTTTTAGCGGATTATAAAATTGCAATAAGAGAGATTTTCCGTTTTTTAATAAGGTGTACACTTTTCCTTTCCCTTCAACGAAAAAATAAAAGTAATCCATTTTCTCATCAGCTCTGCAGATAAGGTCATGCTTATTGAATAGATGCAATTCCATATACGTTTTCATATTTTTATCCACAATCGCTTCAATATGATGTTGACGAATAAAATAGTCCAACTTTTTCTGATCAAATATTCTTTGCATTGACCGCAACCTCCTCTCCATACATATCATATAAACCATTTTATCACATTTTGGGTATTTTTATATATAAAAATACCTGTCAATATGACATATGTCCTAGTAATGTTGTGACGGGTATGATACTTTAAGTAAATTAAGAGAGAAGGAGGAGCTTGCATGTATAAGCTATCGGCTGTACTGACAGGGGTATTGGTTGCTGTTATGGTAACTTTTAACGGGTTGCTGGCCAATCAAATAGGTGATTATTTAGCAGTGTTGATTGTGCATATTGTGGGACTTATCACAATAAGTTTTATTTTAATTTTCGGAAGAAGAAAAATCAATGTTAACCGCGATATTCCCGTTTATTTGTTCGGCGCAGGCGCTATCGGTGTTGTTTTGGTATTGTTTAATAATATCTGTTTTAAGTATCTGGGCATTTCTATTACTTTGGCGCTGGGTTTATTCGGACAATCCATTGCATCGGGAATCATAGATCATTTTGGGTTGTTAGGCATGGATACGCATACATTTCGAAAAGAAAAATTAGTAGGACTAATCCTGATATTTGCAGGCATCATTGTGATGGTAGTCTATTAGGAGGGGAGATAGATGATGTATATTATACTTGCATTTATTAGCGGGTGCTTGGTGATTCTGTCCATGATCATTAATGCCCATTTAGCGAAAAAAATAGGCATATTTCAGGGAACTTTTGTAAACTATACGGTAGGCCTATCTTTCATTTTTCTCATTGTATTATTCCGGCATAGCGCTGTCAACATCTCGCTCAATGCCTTATTGCGCCTACCCTTTTGGATTTATCTCGGTGGGTTCATAGGCGTAATCGTTGTAGCCGCATCCAATAAAATCATCCCTAGAATTCCGACCATTTATTCAACCCTGCTTGTTTTTATCGGACAGCTCTTTGCAGCAATCCTAATAGATTATTTTACGGGGCATGCCATTTCAAAAGGTAAAATCGCAGGTGGCCTTTTGATTTGTGCCGGGTTGTTATACAATTTTTATGTTGATAAAAAACATTTGGATGTTGCGCAACAAACATTTTAACATGGAATACAGATAAATTAGTTTTGATATGATATCATGTGATATATAAATCAAACTGAAGGGGGAGAAGATTGATGGTCAACTATGCAGTGATTATTCAGTGTGATATTGCTCACAACAGATGTAGCGGCTTTGCATGTACTAATGCCTTTTACGAGAGAACAGGAGCATTCAAAAATTATGAAGAGGGGATTCGATATATATCTTTTACATGCGGAGGCTGCTGCGGTAAAGGTGTTGCTGCTAAGCTAGAACATTACAGCAATAAATTAAAATCGAAAACCGATATTAAAAAAACGGAAGTAGCCATCCATTTATCTTCATGCATGGTAACGGACAATCATCATTATGACCGGTGTCCTCATGTGGCATATATAAAGCAGATCCTTTCTAAAAAAGGCTTTACAAATATTGTTGAAGGATCTTATATAAGTGAAAGGGCGAGCAGGCTAAGAGAAAAAGGAATTTATAAAAGTTACTGATATTTTTCAACCAAAATTTATACACCCTATCTATAATATACATTTGACGAAAATAGTGTTTGGGTGTATAATAAAGCAAGAAACCGACACGGTGTCGGTAAAGGAGTGATCGCGTATGGGTTTAAAAGAAAAGATATTGGAAGTATCTTACGAATTATTTGCCGGCAAGGGTTATGATGATACCACAGTTTCAGATATTATTAAGATGGCAGGGAGCTCGCGAGGTGGATTTTACCACCATTTTGATTCAAAAGAAGAGATTTTAGAAGCCATTATAGACGGATATTTAAACGAATTCGCTGAACTTTATAAAAAAACAATTGACGATCATAAAGGCTCGTATACCGAACTTTTTAATAAAATTTTTGCTATTATTCATGAGTACAAAATGGGACAGATCAAAGACTGGCCTAAACTGCAGAAGATTTTTGCCTTTAATGGCAATCATATGGTTATCATGAAACTTGCCAAGGATTTTGAGGCCCTTACTGCAAAGGTTTACGCAGGCCTGATCAGGGAAGGTGTAGAGCAGGGGGAGTTTAGTGTTAGATATCCTGAAGCACTTGCCGGTCTTTGGACCAGGGAAATGCTGCACATTAACCGGATAGCTCGGAAGGAGTTCTACAAGCGTGATGAAGTTAAGTCCAAGGCTTTTGTGGAGCAGCTGGAATTTGCCGAAGATATGATTAATAGAGCATTGGGTTTGGAAAGCAATGCCGTAAAAGTGAAGACTCCTATTTTGGACTATATCGAATATACTAAGGAGCAAATTGCTCTGAAAGAGGGGCGATAAAATGATTAAATGGTTTAAGGATATAAAAGCATCGGATTTTGAATTAGTAGGTGGTAAAGGCTACAATCTGAGTAAGATGTATAACCATGGTTTAAAGGTGCCAAATGGTTTTGTCGTTACTTCGGAGGGTTATGATGCCTATGTGGATAGAAATCATTTAAGATCAAAGATTGATGAAGTGCTTGCTCAGGATATAAGCAGCTCAGAAAAATCAACGACTATCAAGGCCTTATTTGTAAGAGATCAGATGGGAGAAAATTTGGTTAGTGAGTTGAAAGGAGCCTTTAGAAAGTTAGGCAGTTGCAGAGTGGCCGTTCGTAGCAGCTCCACTGTTGAAGATTTACCCGGTATGAGTTTTGCAGGACAGTACAGCAGTTATTTGAATGTGACGGCAGAAGACTTGATTGGAAAGGTTATGAAGTGCTGGCAGTCCCTCTGGAATGAAAGAGCTATTGATTACAGAAACAAGTATGATGTGATAGCAAAGTTTTCGCACGGTGTGGTGGTTCAGGAAATGATTGAGTCAAAGATCTCCGGTGTAATCTTTACGGCTAACCCGGTTTCCGGTGTTCGTTCCGAGATACTTGTCAATGCCGCCTATGGTTTGGGTGAAGCCATTGTTAGCGGAAAGGTAAATCCTGATCAGTACACCATTGACCATGGGCGTGGAGGGTTGCTGAATGAAGAAATTTCAAAGAAGGAATTCTTATGTCGGTATGCCAAAGAAGGGATTGAGTATGTTGCAGTTGACCCAGCTTTACAGGAAAAGAGTTCCCTAAGATCAAACCATATTAAGGCCGTTGTGAAGGAAGCAGGAAAGGTTCAGGACTACTTTGGGGTGCCTCAAGATATGGAATTCGCTATTGACGACAAGGATGAATTCTATATTATACAGTCGAGAGACATTACAACGCTGTTCCCTATCGAAGCCTTTGACCGGGATGGGAAACTAAGGGCTTATTTAGCCGCGAGTTCAGTGATGCTGGGTATGAAAGAGGCTTTTACACCTTTAGGTGCGGATTTATACGGCGGTATGTTTCCTGTTCTCGTTAATGTTATGACTAAGAGAAAAAAACCTGTGTCGGGTGATTTTGTAAAATATGCCGGCGGAAGAATTTTTGTAGATATTACCTATCTCATGGCCAGCAGGTTTGTAGCAAAACAGTTTGCCAAAGTTTTTTCCGGGAATGATTTACCCTTCAAAGACACAATGGATGCTGTCATAGAAAAACATGGGAAAACCTTCACAAACCAAGGGATAAAGTTTAAAATTCCTTGGGGGATTGTCAAGTATGGTTTCAATGCTATAGGAGATATGCGGGCAGCAAGAAAGATTGAACCAAATCAGAGATATGATGCGGTCAGGACACTGGGAGAAGAATTTTATCAAGAGATTTTAGAACAAGCCAAGCACCTAAAGACAGTAAAAGAGAAATTGGAATTTTGTTCTGATGTAATGTTAAAAGTATTTAAGCTGACTCAGAAACAGGCCTGGTATGCTACAGAAGTTAATCATTTTTCAAAGATAGAAAAAGATGTCAAGAAGATGTTCGGAGATAGATTTAACCTGGATATATTGTCATATTCTTTGCCTGATTGTGTGACGGTAGAACTTGGGCTGGAACTCAATAGACTTGCCAGGTATTTTGATGAGAATGGCTTAGAACCAACGGCCGATCATCCGAATATGAAAGCTCTTCTTGCGAAATTCGGCCATAGAAGCACTGTTGAGCTTGATTTCGGATACAAAAGGTGGAGAGAGGCCCCTGAGTATCTATTGAGTCAAATCAAGTCCTATATGGTGGATAAGATGTATGAGAGGAATATATCGGAAGTTTATGAAAAGGCTAAAGAGGCCGATGCTTTGATTGCGGAAATTTATGAAGCGGTTAAGGGCAAAAAAGGAGCCGGAAGGGCTGAGAAAATCAAAAAGCTTATGCTGGATTTCAGAAGAGCCGCTGGTATGAGGGAATACCCTAAGTTCAATATCGTTCAAGCTTTAGATGCAGCAAGGGGAGTGATGCTGGAGGTGGGTAAGTCCTACCAGCAAAGGGGCCTGCTTGATGAAGCAGAAGATATTTTCTTCCTAAGAAAAACGGATATTTTAAATGGACAGATTTTAAAGCAAATTGTTCTTAAGAATAAAGAAGTTTACAAAAAAGAAATGGCTAGAAACAGCATACCAAGAATTGTTCTCAACACAGGCGAAACCTTCTATTCAGCTCATAAGTTTGATCCGAAAAACAAGGTATTTCAAGGACTAACACTGTCCAGAGGCATTTATGAGGGCCGAGTGAGAGTAGTCTTTGACCCCAACACTTCGGAGCTTAAAGAGGGGGAAATCTTAGTAACAGAAAGTACAAATCCTGCGTGGACACCCCTCTTTATGGCAGCTAAAGGTCTTATTATGGAGTACGGTGGTCCGCTCAGCCATGGCGGTATCGTAGCCAGAGAGTACGGTATTCCGGCTGTGGTAGGTATTCCATCGGCTACAGATTTACTGAAGGATGGTCAGATGGTGAGAGTGAACGGGGAAACAGGTACTGTAGAAATACTTGATTAGGTAAAAGTCTGAAAAGGGCTGTCTTAGATTCTAAAGACAGTTCTTTTTCGAATAGTTACTTTTATGAAACTATGTAAGCGAAATGTAACTACTTTTCCTAGTGTACTGCAAATGTTATAATAAGTAAGAAGGCTTTGTTCAATAGCGGTTTAAAGAAAGATTCTAATAACGGATGGGGTGATGAAATGCAGTACAGGGATTTTGGAAATACGGGGATTAAAATTTCTGCTTTGGGTTTTGGGGCTATGCGGCTGCCGGAATACGAGAAGGACGGCAAATGGTATGTCAATGAAGATGAAGCGATCGGGATGATGCACGGTGCTTTTGATTTAGGGGTCAATTATGTAGACACGGCCTACGTTTATTGCCGTGGCAACAGTGAAGTTGTAGTGGGCAAAGCATTAAAAGGGTATAGGGACAGGGTATACGTATCTACTAAGATGCCCACATGGCGTGTGAAAAAACAGGGAGATTATAGGCGATTTTTGGAGGAACAATTACAGAAATTAGATGCAGCATACATAGACTTCTACCATTTTCATGCACTGAATCAAGAAAAGTGGGAGAATATCGTTTTGAAATTTGATTTGTTGAAAGAGGCTGTAAAGGCAAAAGACGAAGGGTTAATCAAGCATATTTCCTTCTCCTTCCATGATAAGCCCGAGGTGTTGAAAAGGCTTATTGATGTCGGTCTATTTGAATCCCTTCTCTGCCAGTACAATTTGCTTGACAGGTCTAATGAGGAAGCCATTGCCTATGCAAAAGAAAAGGGTGTGGGCACTGTGATTATGGGACCTGTCGGCGGCGGAAGGCTGGCAGCACCTTCACATATTATTGAACAATCGGTGGGTACGGACGTAAAGAGCACACCGGAAGTTGCGCTTAGATTCGTACTGGGGAATCAAAACGTAGACTGTGCGCTTTCGGGCATGAGTTCGATGGAAATGGTGCAAGAGAATGCACGGGTAGCGTCAAAAGAAGAACCTCTTTCTAAGGAAGATTGGGATAAAATCAATGCCATGCTGGAAGAGACCAAGAGGCTGTCCGATCTTTATTGTACGGGGTGTGATTATTGTATGCCATGTCCGGAGGGCATTAAGATTCCCAATGTATTTCAGTTGATGAATTACCATAGGGTCTACGGTCTCACGGAATATGCCAAAAATCAATTTGCCCGATTAGGTGAAAATAAAGAGACCGGTCAATCCCCTTTGGCCTGTATCGAATGCGGTGTATGCGAACCCAAATGTCCTCAAAATATTCAAATCAGGGCCCAGTTGAAAGAGACGCTAAAAGAGTTGGGAACAATAGAATAGAGGGTGGGTCAAAAAGGTGGGTGAACATGTTCATTCACCTTTTTAACCCTGTACCCTATTTCTTTTTTGAAAATACCATTTATTTTATGAGATGCGTGATATTTCTTAATATGCTCGGCGGCCTGTAAAGAACGGGAGCAAGATACCGGATGTTCTTTGACGGAGATAGCAGGTATATCCTGATGAAATTATCGGTTAATGTTTTTTACAGAATTTCGCTTGACAAGCTCCACATCTAAAGTGATTTTTTCACATGGTAAATGCGGGTCGTCTATATGACGCAATAAAGTCTCACAGATTAGTTGAGCTTTTTGTTCAATATCCTGAGCTATTGTCGTTAATTTTGGTGTTACGTAATAACTTATGGGAAGGTTGTCAAATCCGATGAAAGAATAATCATCGGGTACTTTATAAGCATTTATGATCAACTGGTCCATTATATTCAGAGCTAAAATATCTGCAGTGGTAAAGATGGCAGTAACCGGTGTTTTAAATTGGACTATTTTTTTTGCTAGAACAGCAGGATCTTGGTCGTAGAGTATATGTTCTTCAGAAATTGATATATCGGCAGCATTAATGGTATCCATAAAGCCCTTTAAACGTTTTTGGGATACACTGCTGTGCTCCAAAGCGATACCAACAAAAGCGAAGCTTCGGTGGCCGCATTCCAGCAAATGCTTTGCGGCTAATACGCCACCTTTATAATCATCAATCCCGATATTCGTTATTTGCTGAACTGTGCTGTAGCTGTCGGTGAAGATTAGTGGAATTTGATTGTTTTCCTTGATTTTCATAACATCTTCTTCAAATAGACCTAAAAAGATGGCACCTTCTGCCTTCCAGGCATGTAGATGTTGCGTCACGTCTTTAAAATCATTAAGACAGGCCACCATCGTATAATAACCATTTTGCTGAAGTATCGGAATGATACTGGCCAACATTTTTGAATTATACGGATCGCTAAGAGCATCCTCTTTTTTCGTGATAATAGCAATAATATGTGAATTCCTTGATGATAGACTACGTGCAGAATAATTGGGAACGTAACCGCTTTCTTCAATTATCGCTTGAATTTTTTTTGCAGTTTCTTTAGATACTTTCGAATAGTTTCCGTTTACAACCCGTGAAACAGTCATAACACTTACATTAGCCTTTTCGGCAATATCTTTTAAAGTAATCATATTTTATCACCTCGTGTTAAATCCATCAAATTATTGTATATTATACTATTGGAATCAGAAATAAACAAGGATAACAAGCTTAATCATTGGTCAAATGCATGGTAGCTGTTTTATTAACACCGATTATATAATATTGAATATATTTATGCAAAACAAAAACTGGAATCAACCCTTTGGTTTAGCGGATTCCAGCTGTTTTGTCAATGAATGATACGCTAACAAAAGGTTTAAAAATAAATTAATTTCCAGAGCTGAAATTTTTAATTAGTTCTTGACAGGAAGATATAACGATGATACTATATCTTCATAAAAGGTTTAGCGTTAACCCTACAAAAAATGATAAACATATCGTGAATTTATATAAACATTTAACAAAAAGTCTCTTGGAAAAATGTCTTGAGCAAAACGCCTTGAAAAAAATCTAAACATCAATCTTAATATATTTATGATTGTAATAATACGTTGGTATATGCTAACGGAAAAATAGGAGGATGTGGTGAAAAATGTATCAAAAAATATTTAAAACAAACCATTTATGGAAAAGGATATTTGCGAATAGAGGGCTCTATTTGTTGTTGGTGCCTTCTCTGATTTTGTTAATCTGTTTTAATTATATACCAATGTATGGGATTTTGATTTCCTTCAAAGATTATAAAGGTTCACTTGGCATTATGGGTAGTCCATGGGCCAATCCCTGGTACGAATATTTTTTGAGATATTTTAACTCATATCAATTTGTTGCAACAATAAGAAATACCTTAACGATTACCGGTTATAATTTACTGGTTAGCTTTCCGATTCCAATCATTTTGGCATTAGGCATAAATCAAATGAGAACCTCAAGATATAAAAAAATATTTCAAACTATAACATATATGCCGCACTTCATTTCTACGGTAGTTGTAGTGGGAATGCTTAATTTGGTTTTTTCGCCGGGGACGGGGTTAATCGGACATATCAGTGGATTACTAGGATTTGAAGCTCCGAACCTATTGGGGAGTGGCGCAGCTTTTAAACACTTATATGTATGGTCGGATATTTGGCAGCATGCAGGATGGGACTCCATCATTTATTTAGCAGCCCTTTCGGCTGTAGACCCAAGTCTTTATGAAGCGGCAAATATTGATGGGGCAACGCAATTACAAAAAATTTATTATGTTGATATACCTATGTTAGTGCCGACAGCCATGACGCTATTAATTCTAAAGTGTGGAGGGCTTATGGCTCTTGGTTTTGAAAAAGTG
>JAKSBV010000354.1 GCA_022360955.1 Bacillota bacterium | reverse complement strand
AACTTCAATTCGGCCGTAGCACCTAACTTTCGGACTGCCTCTTCCGGGTCTGCAATGGCAGGAATTTCTATTCTTATTCTCTTTTCTCCCTGGCGTGCAATGGTTGCTTCAAAATATCCCAAATCATCAATACGCGTTCTCAGCATATCCTGTGCAGTACTCATATCTTCGTCACTGGGCTTGTCTGCCTGTGCCTCATATACAATAACAGATCCGCCTGTTAGATCCAATCCTCTACGAATGCCTTCCTCTTCGTCCAAAGCACTCGGAATAGATTGCCCGAAAAGTGTAACGCCTTGAAAAGCTACAAAAAGCAAGGCCGCTATAAGAGCCACTACTAAAAAAAACTTAACTAAGCTTTTAGCCATCATTATATAATTCCTCCTTTTGTAAAATGACACGAAATTATTATATCTCTACTAAATCTCATAGTCAATAGTTTACAGCAGTTTTGCACTATTAATCATAAGTTCGAACTTCACCTTCAAAAAGTCTGCCGCTCTCCGGCACATAAGCATACGTGCCATAAATATCTCAAAATAATCTACAACAGAACATATTTGGGTATCAATGGTAAGGTCCAGCAATACGGATTTTTTTTCTCTGTCAACGTATAGTTGGGAACTTTCAACGGCATAATTGACTCGATCGTGAATATCAAAAGTAGCAAAATCGCTGTTCCGTACCCTTGTCCTTCTGACATCGGTTTTATCGGCCAGAATAAGAGCAGAAGAAATCGTACTCACCGCAGAACCCGTTCCTTCATCATGGTTACCAATTGCAGCAACGATCACAGCGATTTCCTCCGGCTCCATCCCTAACCTTGTCAGGATATTAAAAGCCAGAACCGCTCCGGTCTGCGCGTGCTCTACCCTGTTCACCACATTCCCGATGTCGTGGATATACCCTGCTATACGTGCCAACTCCGCTTCTCTTTCATCATATCCCAATTTGAGCAGTATCTCGGCCGCAGTTTGTGCCGTCTTTGCGGCATGTTTGAACGCATGTTCCGTAAAACCCAATACGCCCAGAAGCTCATTTCCTTTTTGCAGATATATATTGATTTCATCATTGTTCTTGATATCGTTATAGGTAATTTCAGCCATTGCTATTCCTCCGCTGCTCGTTAATATGTATATATTGCAAGATAACCCTTTCCACCTGCAGTGCATTATCTTTACGGATAGCGCCGCATTCTCAGCCCTCAACTACTTGTAACCTTATTTTTGAAAATACCAATAAAAATTATGCATCTATATATTTGACGATAACCCTATTGTTTCTTTATAGAGCCTGCCGCGCTCCACATAGGCCTTTGCATTTTCTGCAATGCCCCGTATCTGTTCAGGCGTCAACGCTCTTGTCACTTTTGCAGGACTCCCCAGCACCAAAGAATTTGGAGGAATCTCCTTGCCTGATGTGATAAGCGCGCCGGCCCCTATAATACAGTTCTCTCCAATAACCGCATCGTCAAGTACCGTTGCCCCCATGCCGATCAGACAGTTACTGCCGATTTTACATCCGTGCAGTATTGCATGATGACCCACTACCACGCCATCCCCTACGATAACATCTATGCCCGTATTGCAATGCACAACACTGCCATCTTGAATATTCGTGTTCCTGCCAATGATAATGGCCCCTACATCCCCTCTAAGTACGGCATTAAACCATATATTCACATTCTCATTCAATTCTACTCTGCCAATAATATCCGCACTGGGCGCAATGAAACATGAATCATGTATCCGGGGAACAGCATCTTTGTATTTAATGATCACTCTGCTTCCTCCTTTAATTCTTCCCATTTCCCCCTTGGCCGGGTCCGGCATGCGCTGTAAATTGTCTAATACCTGTCCTTCATATTCAACGGTTTTCATCGTAAAGTGCTGCTTGAATCATCAACGCACATTCAACCCGCTTTCTTTCCAACTCACATCCGATCCAATAAGGCTTGTCAATATCCCGGTTCAACTGATACGCATTTGCAGGACAGCCGCCGCTGCAATAAAATTTCGCCCAGCATTTTTTACAGTCTTCTTTGGTATAGACGTTCGTTGCTTGGAACTTATCGGAAATTTCAGCATCAAATACCCCGGAAAACACATCTCCCATTTTAAAATCCGGTTCTCCGACAAATTGGTGACAAGGATAAATATCGCCTTCCGGCGTCACCGCAACATATTCATGTCCCGAGCCGCAGCCGGAAAGCCTTTTCACCACACAGGGGCCTTGGGATAAATCCAGCATAAAATGAAAGAAGTTAAATCCTCTTCCCTGTTTTTTTCTATTCACATATTCTACTGCCAATTTCTCGTACTCTCTGAATATTGCAGGCAGATCTTCTTCCCGTATCTCATAGGATGTACCGTCCGGTGCCACGACCGGCTCAATAGACGTCTGCTTAAAACCCAGATCGGCCAGGTGCAGCGCATCTTTGCCAAAATCCAGATTATCCCTTGTAAACGTACCTCGCACATAGTAGTTATCCTGATTCCTGGATTCCGCCATATCGATAAATTTCGGAACAATCTCATCATAACAGCCTCTGCCGTTCACCCTCACCCGCATACGATCATTGACTTCTTTTGTCCCGTCAAGGCTCAAAACAATATTATCCATATTGTCATTGATATATTCTTTTATCTCCTGATTGAGCAGTATACCGTTCGTTGTAAGGGTGAAACGGAAGTTTTTACGATGTTGCTCTTCTTTACTGCGTGCATAGGCCACAATCTCTTTCACCACATCAAAATTCATCAACGGTTCGCCGCCAAAGAAATCTATTTCGATATTGCGCCGCTTGCCGGATCTCTCAATCACAAAATCTATGGCCTTCTTACCGACTTCGGCACTCATTAAAGCCCTGTCGCCCTTGTAGCTGCCCGTAGCGCCAAAGCAGTACTTGCACCTCAAATTGCAGTCATGGGCAATATGGAGGCACAATGCCTTGATAACCGATTGCTTGTCCCATGTTTTTAGATAAGAACTATATGGGTCTTCCGTAAATAATAATCCTTCCTCAATCAATTGTCGGATTTCTCCATATGCGTCCTCAATCTGTCGAAGGGTATACCGGCCTTCCAGTATTTCTATTATTTCTTCCTTATCTTTTCTAAAGGAATGCACATCATGATTAGCCTCCAATATTTCATATGCAATATCATCTATAACATGTACCGCACCGCTGTAAACATCCAGCGCAATATTAACGCCATTCATTGAAAACTTATGTATCACGGACCTTTTCCCCCACTCATTACAGTAGCCCAGGCATAGCCTGGGCTACTGTACATATGTACTCAAAATTATTTCTCACACTTTTGATTGGCTACGGTACAAGAAGTTTTGCACGCAGACTGACATGAAGTCTGGCATTCGCCGCATCCGCCGGTAGCGGCACTTTTTTTCAATGTCGCCCCGCTTAATGTCTTTATATGCTTCATCCTATTGCCTCCCCTACACTTGCATTTTTTCCTATGAAAGATAACCTCCGAAAGTGCGTTATCTAACAGCCACTATTATAGCATATTATTACTTTGATGAAAAGAAAAATTCCGTCCCTATTTCTTCTTATGGTACTTGCTTTTAAGATTGATACCGATAACACCGCCAAAAGCACCGGTTAATACTCCCAAAATCAACATATAAAGCACGGACCTGTCAAATACAAAGCCCGGATACGCAAGCGCACTGATGAAGTACAAAATCACAACATAGACTAACCCGGAGATAGCCCCATTCAGCCATCCCTTGTTTCTTGCCCTTCTTGCAACCCTTGCACCTGCAACCACAATGCTAAATATTGTCGTAACCACCACTAAGGTAGGTATTGTACTCTCCGGGAAAATCGGAATAGGTAATTAATGCCGCGAATATTAAAAATATGATGAGGGCAATAGCATACGCCAATACTACCCCTTTTAGAATCGTCCCTACGCTTACGCCGCGATCCGCCGCCATGTTTTGAAGTGAAGAAATATTAAATTTTTCCACAAAAAATCCCCCCGAATAATTATTCCGTACCCAAAGCCGTTAAAGATATCGAATGTTAAACCTAAAAATCTATTTGATTCTACACTTCGGTATCCACATATTTTTGAGCTTTATAATATAAATTTATTCGAGGGATTCGATTTTATGACTACAATTTATGCCTTTATGGTTTCTACACTTTTAACGGCCCAACGGGCAATTTTTAATTTGGTTTTATCTGCTCCCACTTCGATCGTAAGAATATCATCTTTGATGGTCGTAACTTTACCATACATGCCGCCGATCGTTATGACTTGATCTCCTACCTGCAAAGCAGCAAGCATTTCCTTCATTTTTTTATCTCTTTTTCTCTGTGGCAGGATCAGAATAAAATAGAATACGGCAAAAATAAGTATATACGGTATTAACATCGTTAATAAATTAGGATTTTCAGGCATCCATTCCACCTCCATTTCAATCTAATTATAGATACCCAGCTTTAAACGGCATTTATATTTACACAAAAAACGTCGAAATATCGTTGTTTGTATAAATATATTTTCGGGTTTAAAGTTGGTTATCTTGAATCGGGCCGAGCATTATTTTAATCATCATCTATGGTCGTTATACGCCATCCACCGCCAACTACCCGTTACCCACTCATCTATTATACCCTTTGAAAGCTTTTCCATCAAGTATAAATTACAAATAGATCATATTCTCCGGCCATATTTCTCAACTTTCTCTCTTTTAAAAGCCTCAAAGGTATCACATTCTATCGCATCTCTGATATTTTCCATCAATGTATTGTAAAAGTATAAATTATGCAGTACACACAACCGCATGCCAAGCATCTCTTTTGCTTTGAACAAATGTCGTATGTATGCCCGCGAATAGTGCTTGCAGGCAGGGCAGTCACAATCCGGGTCTATTGGCCTGTCGTCAAGCTCATATTTGGCATTCAGCAAATTCATGGTGCCATGCTCCGTAAAAAGATTGGCATGCCGCGCATTTCGACTGGCAATGACACAATCAAAAAAATCAATGCCTCTGGCCACTGCTTCCAATATATTATTCGGTGTACCCACCCCCATCAGATACCTGGGTCTGTCCTCAGGCATATAGGGTTCCACCGCTTCAATGATTCTATACATGTCTTCATGGCTTTCACCTACCGCAAGTCCTCCGATCGCATATCCGGGAAGATCCAAAGCCCTGATTTCCTTCATATTTTGAATGCGTAAATCTTCATATACGCCCCCTTGGTTGATGCCGAACAGCATTTGCTGTTTATGAAGGGTATCGGGCAAAGCATTCAGCCTGTCCAATTCATTTTTACAGCGAATCAGCCACCGCACTGTCCGCTCACAAGATAATTTGGTATAGTCATAGGTTGACGGATTGGCTACACATTCGTCAAAGGCCATTGCAATCGTGGAGGCCAGATTGGATTGAATCTGCATACTTTCCTCCGGTCCCATGAAAATCTTTCTGCCGTCAATATGGGAAGAAAAATATACGCCCTCCTCCTTTATTTTGCGAAGGGCGGCCAGTGAGAACACTTGAAATCCTCCGCTATCGGTTAGAATAGGCCTGTCCCAATTCATAAATTTGTGCAGTCCGCCCAACTGTCGGATCACTTGATCCGTCGGACGCAGGTGAAGGTGATAGGTATTGGATAGTTCCACCTGACACCTTATCTCTTTCAGATCCATTGTGGATACTGCCCCTTTGATTGCGGCCAGTGTACCCACATTCATAAAAACAGGTGTCCGGATCACACCATGAGGCGTATGAAAATCTCCCCGCCTCGCTTTTCCGTTTGTTTTAAGCAACTTAAACATTCTATCAGTCCTTTGATATAGTGGGGGGTGGGGCGTGGAGAGTGGGGAGGCATAGCAAAACCTGCACACTATGTTCTCCTCCCCACACCCCACTCCCTACTCCCCACTAATAAATATCGTCTCCCTATGCTCACAGGAAGTAAGAGGAGTTCCTGTTTTTTTACTTTTCGTATATTATTTGCTTGGCAATAATATTGTTATTTTTTTCTTCTTCTTAGATTATCCTTCTCATTCTTAGGGTATGCATAAATCAGACAGGCAACTTTATAAACAACGAAATCCACATAGGCAACACGAACACTTCCGCTTTTTCCTCTGTCTTTAAAAGCAAAACGCATCTTCCTGAGTTTGCCGGTCCCTTATATAACCGCTCCAATTTTGGGGTTTTCAAGTGTTTCTTGTTCCGGTCTTCTCAAGTCATCATCGTTTAAACCTATGCTCTCCCACTGCTCAGCAAACTCAGTGGTCATCACAAACGTTGTGTACATGTGGTTCCTGTCTTCCCATTATCATCTTACCCTATTAAATAGAGTTTTGTCAATCGGCTTGTAAACGATCCGGAACACAGATTTTTATACAGATCGGAAGAACTGAAAAAAGCCCCTATGCCTAATGGCATGAGGGCTTTCGAGCTTCCCTTACATCCTAGTTTGACAGCCTAAATGGGGCGGGTAGGTTTGCCCTGTTTTGTTGTTGTCACTTCGGGCCAAGTTGGCCCGAAGTGACTAAACTACTTTTGCACAAGCCAAGTTGCACCTATAAGGTCATTTCGTAAATCGGTATACTCGTTCCGTTGGTTTTCTATATATTGTTCAAACATACTTTTGTGAGCAGGGTGTTTTTCAATTAGTTCATTGGCGCGCATGATAATCCAATTCATTTCTTTTTCACTATCACACTCATCTTGAATATCACAATCATCGTCAGAGACGGACTTACATTCAATTAATGTCAATCCCAATTCTTTGAAGAACATATCCCACTCATCATAAGTGGGATATGACCGCTCAAATTTTAACTGCTCGTTTGCAGATTGGTCCAACACATACGCATCATCAATCAAGATGAATCCTCCACTTTTTATAATGGGCAGCAACTTCATGATTGTTTCTTTATAGTCGCCTAAGATGTCGCCTACTGCGCCGAAAATAACGCAATCATAGTTTCGTTCGGTGTTTACTGAAACATTAGCGTCCGCCACCTCAAACTCACACAAATGGGAAACCCCATATTCTTGCGCTTTGTTTTTTGCATACTCAATAAACTGTGGCAGTATATCTACTCCCTTAACCCGGATACCTAATGCTTTTGCAAGCTGAACGGAAACCGCACCTTTACCGCAGCCTAAATCCAGTACCTTTGTGTTTTTGTTAACCGGTATATGCTTTCTAAATGTAAGTAGCATATCTTCCGGAGAACTGCCTAACTCCCAAAAATCCTGCAAAAGATAAGGTAAAAATGGGATAATTGCGGAATTATCAGCAGTCAATGACTCCGCTAACTTTTCTTTTACTTTTTCGTTCATTATTATCTTCCTCCAATACGAATTATAGTTCACATTCTTATTATATAGAATTGACCATCCATTGTCAACAAAAACAAGAATTGTTATTTTTGTTTTTGTTGCTCTTACTTTTGGGATGTAGTATAATATTTTTGGAAGTAGGTGTTTATATGCCGGATATTAGAAATCCTCAACAGATCCGCTCAATAGAAAAAAAGAATAAAATAATTAAGGCGGGCTTTGAACTTTTTTGTGAGAAAGGTTATTACGCAACCACGACAACACAGATTTGCCGCAGAGCCGGTATTTCAACCGGCGCATTATATAGTTACTTCAGAGATAAAAAAGAAATTTTTATAGCAGCTTTTAAGGATTTTCTTGACGGTGATTATTATAATACGCTACTTGAATCACTCAATAATTTTGAGGAACCTTTTAACATTGATATGTTTTTAGACAAATGCGTCAATGTACTAACCGAACTCTACCTAACCTCCTATAAGGCTTTGATTGAATTAGGCAACATGCAAATAGAAGATCAACACATCATGAAAAGTTTTGGCCGGTTTGAAGATAAATTTATGAGGGCGGTTGTGGAAGCATTAACCGCACATGATATCAAGACATATAATTTAGCCGAAAAATATTATCTTGTTTTCATACTACTTGAAACTTTAGCGCAAGAAAAAACTTTTACGCATGACACAATTGATTATGACAAGCTAAAAAATGAAACATTTAGTATTATTAAGAGTTACTTATTAATACCAAACAGAGACTGTACGTAGATTTGTGTAAAAACCAAAACTACATACGGTCTTTTTTGAATAAAATAAAAAAACCGTATATGGACCCGGTGTACAACTGCTCATTAACTTAAAAGTGGGCTGTCGGGATAGCACCCTTGCACTATGCTCTCTTCCTCCCCACACCCCACTCCCTACTCCTCACTAATAAATAAACATCGCATCGCCGAAGCTATAGAATCTGTACCTCTCCTGTACTGCGATTTCATAGGCTTTCAGGATATTTTCCCGTCCTGCCAGCGCACTCACAAGCATCACCAATGTGGATTCGGGTAAATGGAAATTGGTGATGAGGGCATTAACGATCTTGAATGAATAACCGGGATAGATAAAGATATCCGTCCATCCGCTTCCCGGTGTTACAAAGCCATTTTCATCCGCAGCCGATTCCAGCGTACGAATGCTGGTCGTCCCGACCGCAACAATTTTGCCCCCCTGCTGTTTGCAGCGGTTGATTTTTTCGGCCGCTTCATCCTTTAATATGTAATATTCCGCATGCATTTCATGTTTCTCAACATCTTCAACCTTCACCGGCCTAAAAGTCCCCAGTCCTACGTGAAGGGTAATAAACACAACTTCTACGCCCTTGTCTTTGATTGCCTGCAGCAGTTCATGGGTAAAGTGAAGCCCCGCAGTGGGCGCCGCTGCCGAACCTTTATGCTTTGAATAAACGGTCTGGTACCTTTCACGGTCTTCCAACGGACGGGTAATATAATGGGGCAGCGGAACATCGCCGAGGCGGTCCAGCACTTCTTCAAAAATACCTTCATATTCAAATCTTACGATACGATTGCCCCCATTAACGATTTGTTTGATCTCCGCTTTCAGCTCCCCATTTCCAAACACAAATCGTGACCCTTCCTGCGCTCTCTTTCCCGGCTTCAGCATCACTTCCCATTCATCTTTGCCGACCTGGTGCAGAAGGAGAAATTCTATCTTTCCTCCCGTATCCTCTTTTTCACCCCAAAGCCTTGCAGGAATGACCCGCGTATTATTTAAAACCAGGCAATCTCCCTCATTGAGATGGTAGAGAATATTTTTAAATACCTCGTGCTCCACCAGTCCCGTCTTTTTATCCACCAGCATAAGCCGTGATCTCTCTCTATCCTTTAAAGGTTCTTGTGCAATCAATTCCTCCGGCAACTCATAGTAAAAATCCGTTTTCTTCATTATGTACCTCCCTGCTACAATTTCACGACATAATACTCAGTTATTTTTTCCAACACACCAGTAAATATTACACCAAATATGTACACAAATCAAGGGCAAATCTACTTTTTGTGATGTATAGTAGATAGAAATCAATAAGTAAGTTTCAGCCCAAGTATTACCACCAGAAAATAAATCTGGTTTATGTTATGAATGCTATATATAAGAGAATCTATAAATGACAGGCCCATTCAGGAAAGTGACATGGGTACAGACCCCCAGACACACAAAAATCATGTGTGTCAGATGGTTCAGTCCCCAAGTCACATTCCTTCTTACTTTCATGTAAATTTTTTATTGTGTTATATATAGATAAATAGTTGAGGGTTGAGAATGCCCCCCAAAAACCTAATTCTTCATTAATTCATTATTAATTATTCATTGCCCATTCTCTTCCACTTTCGTTCCCGGAAAGTAATGGGTCAAAATCTGATCGTATGTAAAGCCGGACTCCGCCATACCTCTGGCTCCCCACTGGCTCATTCCCACACCGTGTCCCCAGCCTTTTCCGTTGAACCTGTACAAGTCCGGTACGACGCCATAGCTTTTTTTGGCACCTGCCCCTTTGGTGTAAACCCTGCCTGAAGAAGGCTTGAAAGAGGTGACCCCGGCGCCGCTCAATGCTTTAACCTCCGACACTGTTGTCAGCACCTTGTCATCGGCATTCTGCCCCATCACATAAATATCGCTGTCCGTACTGATCGTATAATGCTGACTGTTAAAGAAGTTCGCCCCGAAAACATTACGTGTCATCTGTTTTTCAAACACTTTCTCCCCTTTTGTGCCCACTATCTTTAATTTTATCACTTTGCCGGCCTCGGAATACGCCACCGGCTTCACCGATAGAATGCTGCCCAAATCATATCCTTGTGCTTTTATGATCTGCGCCACCTTCTCCGGCGTCATTTCAAGCTCCCAAATGCCCCTATAGGCCTCTTCAAGATTTTCATATTGGTCTTCAACCCCTTGAAGGTAAGGCTTTCCTGAACCTCCCCAAACATTTCTTACGTCTTCCGTATGTCCGCCGCTGGCAGAGAAATAATAGGTATAGGCAGGCTCGCCCTCATAGGTCAGTATTTGCCCCCTCGTTTCCTCCACTGCTTTTGTGCACCGCTCATGCTCCCGCTTGTGCCCTGCATAGACCTGACTGGCAACACAGCCGGACAGATTAAATCCGAACTTTTTATATTTATCCATATGTAAAAAGGCATAGGTCCGCGCAGAGACAGCCTGGGCCTTTAACGCCTCCAGCGGCCAGTGCCCCCCCATTTCTTTGGGCAGAACACCGTATAGGTATTCTTCAAAATCGACTACATTGATGACGGTCATGTCGCTGTCGCTCAACCTTTTAAATTCTACGGCCCCACGATAAACAGTGCCGTTAATATCGATCAGCGCGAGTTTTCCCTCAACCTGCACCGGGCGGATCATAAGATAGTCCGAGGTACTGTCGAATATGCATTGCACCTCTTGATTATCAGCTGAAAGCACCTGTACTCTTGCAGCCCCCGGCGGAATGACACTGCAGGATTCTCCCGACTTCTTTTCGACTTCCCTCAGCGCTTTGTCCGCTTCATTTTGAGAAACATACAAGCCTGTCCAAACTTTAAAAGCACCGTTGTAAAATGCGGGAAACACTTTGATGCCTTTCTGGGCCAGTGACGCTATCTGCGTTTTGGCTCCCTCATAATCGGAATGATCTTTACCTATTTGAATATGATAAGGCCCATACTTTTTCCCACCGGGTCTATTGGATTGGGGCCAATATTCCTCCCCGCCGGCTGTAAAATAAGCGTCTTTGCGGACTACAAGGTTCTTGTCAGGCAGTTCATGCATCAGCCGAATAAAGTTGCCTTCCTGCTCATACCCAATCTGAAAGCCGGTTTGAGAACCTATCTTCACACCGGAAACGCCGGTTTTTTCAAAATACAGTCCTATCTTGATCTTCTCGGGCATAGGACCGACTGCATAGCTGTCTATCACAAAGATGTTCATCAATGCTAAAAGCAAAGTGATCAAAATATAGATGCGCCCTTTTGTTCGTTTCATCATTTCAACTCCTATCTGTCACCTACTCCTCTATTCAATCAATTCGACATTTTTCCTCTTTTTCCTTTATTTTTTTGGTAAAATTTATCGCAAAAAAATGTTTGACACTATTGGATATAAATGATATCATGAACTATAATTAGATATATGCAATGAAGGTAGAGGTGCGCTTTTTATAAGTAGACGCAGCGAGAAATCCGGATTTTTATGACTTGTGTCGAAAGGAAAAAGTGCCGAAGGAATGGAAATACCGGTAATTGAAATTCCTGGTTGTACAGTAAACAGTTGTACGACTGTCATCAAAATCATCTGGATAAGCATCTTTATTCTGCATTCTACTAAGGTGTAAAGCCGTTTGTCCCGTTTGATGGAGCGCTATCTGACATTGAAAGTTCACAGTGCACGTGTATTACCGCGACAGGATCGTACCTTTGCGTACATTCGTCATACAAGGGAAACGGCACATATGTGAATACAAGGTCAGCTGGTTGTTTCCAACCAGTTATTTTTATATTTAATATTATTTTCTTAGGAGGTATAAATGTGAAAAAATATAACATTGCCGTTGTAGGGGCTACGGGCATGGTGGGAAGAACGTTCTTGAATCTATTGGAGGAAATCAATCTTCCCGTGGAAAACTATTACCTTTTTTCCTCTGCCAGGTCTGCCGGCACCAAACTAGAATTCATGGGAAAAGACTATATCGTGGAGGAATTAACCGAAGCGTCTTTTGACAGGGGGATCGACATTGCCCTTTTTTCCGCCGGCGGCGGTACCAGTAAAGAGTTTGCACCCATTGCCGCTTCAAAAGGCTGTGTGGTGGTAGACAACAGCAGCGCATGGCGCATGGACCCGGAGATTCCTCTGGTGGTGCCTGAAGTAAATCCGCAAGATATCAAGGGGCATAAAGGGATTATTGCAAACCCCAACTGCTCTACAATTCAAGCCGTTGTTGCCTTAAAGCCGCTGCATACCAAATACCGTATCAAAAGGATTATTTACTCTACTTATCAAGCCGTATCCGGTGCAGGGCTGGGCGGTTATCAAGACCTTGAAAACGGTCTGAAAGGTGAAGCCCCGAAGAAATTCCCTCACCCGATCGCCAATAACTGTCTGCCCCATATCGACGTGTTTTTGCCGAACGGCTACACGAAAGAAGAAATGAAAATGGTCAACGAGACCAGAAAGATTCTCGGCGACCAAAGTCTGAGAATCACCGCTACAACGGTAAGGGTTCCGGTGTTCAACAGCCACAGCGAATCCATTAATGTGGAATTCGAAAATCAATTTGATCTTGAAGAATTAAAAGATGTATTGACCCAGGCGCCCGGCATCGTCGTCGAAGATGACGCGGAGCATAATGTTTATCCTATGCCCCTCAATGCGGCCGGAAAAAATGAAACCTTCGTGGGAAGAATCAGAAGAGACGAAAGCGTGGAAAACGGTGTAAATCTCTGGGTTGTTGCCGATAATATCAGAAAAGGAGCCGCAACAAATGCGGTGCAAATTGCGCAAGAATTAATAAAAATGTGGGATGAAGAATAATATATAGAGTGTACGGCCGACAGCGTACAGCATACAAGTGTGAAACAGAATAGCAGCCATTTGTATGCCGTATCCTGTACATCCATAGAGGCTGTCAATTAAAATAAATTAAAGGTGGGGATTTTATGAAAAAAACTATTTTTACGGGTTCCGGTGTAGCAATCATCACTCCTTTTACGGAAAATGGCGTTGATTTTGACAAGCTGGGCGAATTAATTGAATTTCATATTGCGGAAAAAACCGATTGTATTGTGATCTGCGGTACAACGGGTGAAGCTTCCACAATGCCTGATACCGAGCATAAGGCTGCTATCAAATACACGGTCAAAAAAGTGGCCGGCAGAATCCCGGTCATTGCGGGCACAGGCAGCAATGACACCCGGCACTGTATCGAATTAAGCCAGTATGCGGAACAAGCGGGCTCCGACGGTGTGCTGGTCGTCACCCCTTATTATAACAAAACCACTCAAAAAGGACTGATCGAGCATTACACCGCCGTCGCAAACAGCATCGGCATTCCTGTGGTATTGTACAATGTGCCCGGCAGAACCGGTGTCAACATAACACCGCAAACCTTGAAAGAGCTTTCTAAAATCGAAAACATCGTCGCCATCAAGGAAGCCAGCGGCAGTATAGCACAGGTAGCGGAAATGTCCGCTTTGTGCGGTGATGACATCGACCTGTACAGCGGGAATGATGACATGATCGTGCCTCTTCTCTCTGTCGGCGGAAAAGGTGTTATTTCCGTCATCGCAAATATTGCACCGCGGGATACCCATAATATGGTAGAAAAATATTTGACCGGTGATGTGGAAGGCAGCAAAGACCTTCAATTGAAAATGTTCAACCTCATCAAAGCATTATTTATTGAAGTCAATCCTATTCCTGTTAAAACCGCTATGAACCTATTAGGCTATGATGTAGGCAAACTCAGAATGCCGCTTACTGACATGTCTAAGGAAAACCTGGAAGTTTTGAAGAAAGCACTCTTTGAATACGGCATGAAATCATAATCATTATACGAACTACTGTTCACAGTTATAGATATCGTACTTTAAAATCGAACGTATATTTAGACGAAAAACACAGACCCGTCGTTGTTTGATCCAAATGGATTTTAAGGTATCAAAGTACGCTGTCTTTAACAGCAACCAATACCGGAAGGACGTGCAAACCAATGATTAAAGTAATTATGAGCGGCTGCAACGGTGCAATGGGGCAAGTCATTACGCGGCTTGCTGCCGAACGGGAAGAACTTAAAATCGTAGCCGGTTTTGATATTTGTGATACACTCAAAAACGATTATCCAGTATTTAAGAATCCTGCAGATTGTAAGACTGCGGCCGATGTCATCATCGATTTTTCTCACCCGAATGGGCTCGAAAAGGTATTGGCTTATGCCGTATCCGAACATTTGCCTATTGTTGTGGCCACTACGGGATTATCCCAGCACCATATTACAAAACTGCATAGCGCAGCCAAAACCGTACCCGTCTTTTTCTCAGCCAATATGTCGCTGGGCGTGAACCTTGTTATTGATCTGGTATCACGGGCTGCAAAACTACTGGAAGATTCGTTCGATATAGAAATCATCGAAAAACACCATAACAAAAAGATTGATGCACCGAGTGGAACCGCTCTGGCAATTGCCGACGCCATATCCTCCGGTTTATCGCAAACAAAAGAGTATATCTATGACCGCCATTCCGTCCGCAAAAAAAGAGCTAAACATGAAATCGGGATTCACGCGGTACGCGGCGGTACAATCGTTGGTGACCATTCTGTTATTTTTGCCGGCAATGATGAGATCATAGAAATTAACCATCACGCCGCATCTAAAGAAATTTTTGCAGTAGGTGCCCTGAAAGCCGCTAAATTTTTGGTAGACCAAGAACCACGGATGTACGCTATGAAAGACCTCGTAAATAAGATTTAATAAGGAAGAAGGTGCTATAATGATTTATAAGGCCATTACCAATATCTCCATCATGAATGATGTCACATTGATCACATTGGACAATATACCCAATCAGCTGAAAATCATTGCCGATATTTTTACCGCCATTGCCAATGAGGACATCAACATTGACATGATCAGTCAGACGGCACCCTATCGCGGCAGTTTGAATATCTCTTTTACACTGCCTACCGATGACCTGATCAAAGCCATCAATGTATTAGGCAAGTTCAAAAAAGAGATACCGGGCATGCGGGCAGATATTAATTCCAATAACTGCAAACTGTCTGTCTATGGAGATGCGATGCGTGATATTCCGGGCGTTGCCGCAAAATTCTTTGCCTTGTTGGAAGAAAACGAGATTCCGATTAAATTGATTACTACTTCTGAAGTTGATATTTCCTGTCTTATTTATGAAAAAGATGTTGATAAGGCCCGCACCTGCGTGAAAGAAACCTTCGGCATCTAGAAGAATAAAAGCAATGGGATTCGGCTACACTGAATCCCATTGCTTTTTCTATACTTCCTGTTTCTCTTCTACCTTTTCTGCTGGTCCCACTTTGTCAATCATGTATTTCTGCATGGTCGGATAAACGAAAAAGTTAATCATCAATCCCAGTACGCTTAATACGATGAAAGGCGTTAATAAAATACCGATCAACAAGTAATAATAAAAGCCTAACATCACGGCAGCACATACAATCAGCATCAAGAAATTTTGCGGTAATTTTATAATGGCAAATATAAAGGCATTCTTCAATACTTGTTTGATAGATAGATTGAATGTCACCAACATCGGATAAATATAAAAACGCATCATCATAAATATAATACCCATCGCAATGATTACATATTTCAAATACCCTAAGAACGCATTCGTAGCGCCCATCTGTGAATAAAATCTGAAATTCACAAACCCTACAACGATTACAACCAGTTCGATCACACTAATAATCAATGCCTGTTTAAAATTTTTAAAGGCATGCTCCTTAAAGTCACTCCACACCCAGGAATGTTCCTCTCTGGAAAAATTCCTTAACACATAGGTAAAGCCCGCTGTAGCAGGTCCAATCGTAATAATCGGAATACAGCAAATAAAATATACAATGTTCAGTGTAACCAATCTCCAAAACTTTCTGAATAATACCTCAAAAAATACAATAAGCCTGTTCTTTGGCGGAGCATCCTTGGGAACCCCAGGCCCCGGCTTCGTATAATCAAAAAACCCAAAAAACCCTGCCATAATCTATTATCCCCCCCCTTTTTTTAGTTGATAGTTGACAGTGGACAGTGGACAGTTAGAACCACCCTTTTTTTAGTTGATAGTGGATAGTTAAAACTGTTTTATAATACAACTTTTACCTCATTTGTAGACCGTATGCTAATCCTTAAAAATCTAATGACTCATTCTTCATTCTTAATTATCAACAACTATCAGCTATCTAAACTAATATTCTATCCCCTCTCTTGCAGCGATTCCCTGTTCTATCGGATGTTTGACACATGCTATTTCGGAAACATAGTCGGCCAGTTCTACGATGCAGGCCGGCGCATTCCGACCGGTCAGGATCACTTCAAGATGATGGGGTTTGCAGCGAATGAAATCGCACACCTGTTGTACTTCGATAAGGTTGTTATGGATAGCGCCCAAGATTTCGTCCATAATCAAAATATCACATTGGCCTGCGGCTTGCGTTATAAATTCAAAGGCTTGATGCACCTCATCTTTGAGTGCTTGCTTCTCTTGTTCGCTCAGCTTCCAGAAAAAATCCCGTTTGTTTTCAAATCTGAAAATTTCAAAACGATCCCCCAACTGCTTGCAAGCGTGCAATTCGCCGGTATCATTCGTTTTTAGAAACTGAACCATGCATACCTTTAACCCCCGGCCCGCACTTCGAAGCCCCTGCCCCAGTGCCGCAGTGGTTTTACCTTTACCGTCTCCCGTATAAACATGCACCAATCCTGTCTTTAACATACCGCACCTCCTGCACATCCAAAACCCTCGTCCATTCTATTGTAACAATAAAACGGCATAAATTCAATCGTTGAAAAATTTTTTCGGCATAATCGAGGTAGACTGCGCCTATACCGTACACACCAAAAAAAGACCTCTATATGATCATAGAGGCCTTTCACAAAATACTTCCATTTAACCTTGAATTTCTTCCATTCTCATCCCTCCAAATTTTTCTTTTGTTTAACTTGCCAAGATACTTCTCTTTAGTATCAGTATATGCTTCTTCCTCATTATTGGTGAATAGAATTTAACGCATTGTGCAGGTTAAATGGCATTCCAAAAACCGAAGTTCCAAGACTGAGAGCCTTTCCACAATATTCTTTCCATACCATTTAGCTTGTACAACAGATGAATTTATCTTTATTGTATCCAAATTATCGTTCCTTAAACATCCTCATAGGGCAAAATAACAAAAAACCCACCTATAGCTTGTCTCTCTATCGCCCGCTTAATATATCTTTATGATAACATTATCTGACTAAAATTTCAATAATTCGTTAAAAACAGCTATATAAATTTCAGTTAAAGAAAATTCTTCCAACAACTGATATTCCAAGGCTAAGAGCCTGTAAGCTTGCGCCGGGCCGCAGCAAAACTCGCTATCGCTCAAACAAGTTGCTGCTTTCTCCCTCTGCGGCGCTAACAAGGCTCTAATCGTTTCCATAAGGTCATCTCCATAATATTCTTCAAATGAATTAAATGCACCCTTAAAAGCAACAGCATATAAATACCGGTTGAAAAATAGTTGAGGGCTGGAGATAAGAATTGAGAATACCACTCCCTCCACCGCTAAACCAACTTATAATTTACTTTCCCTATAAATCTTCCAAAATCTAATTCTTCATTCATTCTTAATTCTTCATTATCCATTATTAATTATCCATTAAACCTCCTCTTCCGGTTTACGATTT
>JAKSBV010000226.1 GCA_022360955.1 Bacillota bacterium | reverse complement strand
CTTATAAGGTTTAACAAATAGCTATCTTTATCACATATAATTGCCTTATACCTTTGCTCAAAAACATGCCCTGTTCTTTCATAATCTTTATTATAGTTTTGAGTATAAACCTGTTGTATTACCTGCATAATCTTTGATAACGGCGCTTTGTCTACTTCTATTAGAATATGAGCATGATTATCCATTATACAATACGCATATAACTTAAAGCTATATTTCTTTTTATATCTTTTAATAATATTTAAATACTCTGCCTTGTTTTCCTTCTTTTCAAATATACTTGAACGGTTATTTCCTCTAACGATTACATGGTAAAGTGCACCTTCATAATGAATTCTAGGTTTTCTTGGCATTTTTATCCCCCATTATTAGTATATCATTATAATTCAATTTTTCAACCCTGACCCTATTAAGGAGAAGTTAGGGGTTAAGGGGTGTTAGGATTTGGGTGGTGGGGGCTAAGCTATATGATGTATAGGTGTTTTAAATTTTTTTAAGGAAAAGAAAAGGAGTGGATATGGATGACACAGAAAGCGATTGGTGTGGATCAGATTGCGTCGGGGAAAGATGGGGTGATGAACCTTGGTGAGAGGCTCAATGCACAGGATACGGCGCTCACGCAGGCACAAACGGATTTGAATACCGTTATAACGGCAAACGAGACGGAGATCGCCAGAATCAATGAGGCGGTGATGGCAATGTCTTCCGCGCCGGTTACAACACCGGTGTTCAACGATGTGGAGACTTATGCCGTACAAGCCGTTGATCTCACAGCGGGTATGGCAACGACGGTTACCATCCCCAACGGCAAGAGCTACAAGGTGGGGAAAGGAAATCTGATGGTGTTGAGGAACAATGTTATTCAAAGAGGCAGCTTTGCCGAAGCTTCCGAGACAACGGTGAGTTTTGACGCCGATTATCTGCTGGAAGGGGATGAACTGACCTTTATCATCGGCAAGCCTACCAAGCTGGATTATAATACGGCGATCACGTATTATGCCGGCGGCCTGGATGAGGGTAAAATAGAAACGGTTACCTATACCGGAGATATCGAAAGAGCCATCACCTATACCTATACCGCCGAAGGAAAAATCAATGCGGAAACGATTGTAGAAGATGGTATCACCACTACCAAAACCTATACCTATAGTGGTGGGAAAATAACGGGCATTCATGCGGTTGTCGCATAAGACCTGTTAGTAATCCGTAAGACCTGCCTAAACTATAGGTAGGTCTATTATTTTGGGAGTGGATACGGGAGTTGGGACAGGCATGGATATTATTGCTGTACAAGAAGCAAAGAAAGTAAAGAAGATGGTTGGTGAAACAAAAAGGCTTCAAACGGATACAAAGGAAAACACCGTAGGGGCCATCAACGAGCTTAAGCAAAGCATGGCCCGGGGCAAAGCCCCCGTGTGCTTGGAATTGGATATCCCGAATGTGGATACCGGGGAAGTGAGAGCACTTTCCATGCCTTTTACAGGCAGCTGCTTTATTAAAGGGATTAAGGTCACGGGCAATGCCTTTACCGGGGAGTTTAACCTCAAATTATACACCAAACCGCCGTCCGAGGGCGGAACTTATGTATATTATTCCGGAAAGGCCATTAATGTAATTTGGGATATAATGGATATCCCCTTTACCGATGAAAGCGGAGAGAAAAAGATCTATGTTGTCCTTGAAAACAAGGGCGCATTATCGCAGTTTCTTTTACAAATTTATGTATTGAAAGGATGATGAAGATGTCGTTAGAACCTCCAAAAGTCAAGTGGTACAATGAGGCGAATACGTTAGAACAAACGGAATGGAATGTCGGGGTGGTGGATGCGGGGAGCTACAGCAGGCCGGACGACCCGAACGCGTCCGATGACCCTACCTATCCCTCTACTTTTCTGATATGGAACAACCGCTATGACGCCGGCAGCAATCCGGCGGCAAGTACAACCGATGTAAGTGACATGACCAATGTATCTGTTACGACCCTGTCCCTTGTCAGGGATGCAAACGGCAATATTGACCCGAATTTGTCCTACCAGCCCGCAGGGCCTGTGGCCGGGCAGCAGGAAGCTGTGGTTGAAGTTATTTTTTATGACAGCAGCAAGCAGGGCGGCGCCGGGGAATGGGGGACCTATGACGAGACCGATACGGTCTGGCAGCCCAATACGTGGAGAGAGGTCGGCGGCAATAATAAGTCTCCCGTTGTCGCTTATTCAGGCGCAAAGGGCATTATTGCCGGGACCGCGAATTCGGCGAACCTGACAACGGATAAAGCCAATTATGCAAAGACCAAGATGCGGCTCTATGTGAAGCCCAACGCAACAGCGGGCAGGGTGGAGTGGATTACGAGGGTATCGTATCAGTATGAAGGATAGGAGTTAGTAATTAATAATTAATAATGAATAATGAATAATGAATAATGAAGGATTGGGGGGAGAGTTGATGGTGGGGTATTTTCAGCGCTCAACCCTCAACCCTCAGCCCTCAGCCTTCAACTATTTGTATACTCCGAAGGGGATTGTAGTTCTACATAAAGGATGTGATTGGGATTGATATGGGTTGCGAGGATGAAAGACGGGGAGATTATTAGGAAATATGACTGCGGCAGGGAGAGGTCTTCCGCGGATTTGGACAGGGCGTGTTTGGAGAGTTTTAGGATTACGGAGACCGGTGGCGAGACGGCGGCGCGCTTTAGCAGCGACAGCGGAGTTATCGGGTTTACCAATTTGGACTATGAGAAGGTAGCGGCATTGCAGGGGGGCGAGACGTTGACCTTTGTGTTTGACAAAGAGAAGGAACGGTTTAAGATGGATAGGGCGTCATGGGCCTTTTACAACAGTATGTCCTTTAAAGACGAGCGGGACTATTTCTATATAGAGTTTGACCAGACGGGGTGTATTAGCATCGGCGGAAGGATGTTTTATATGGGCTTTGTGTCTGGCGACGGCAAAGAAATGCCTTTTACCCATCAACCGCCCTACAATGACTTTAAATACATTGTGCACCGCAACGAGGATTTGTATATGAATCTAAAGACCACGCTCAAAAAAACCGATTATGTCACCGCCCATTCCCTGCATCTTACGAAGAAGCATGTGTTTGGCGACATTGAGTTTGATGTGGCCTATGAGATCAGGTTTGACATTATCAAGGGCTGTATACTGCTGGATTGTATTTTATCTTCAAATCTTTCGTTAACAGGCAGTTTATTTATGTTCTTTGAAAACAGCAGGACAGCCAATCCGATCCAATTACACCGTCACGAGAAAAAACAGATCAAAAAGATACTGACTTTGGTATAAGGGGGGAGAGTTATGACGATACCGGCAACCGGCGAAGGAGAAAAAAGGCATGGATCAGACTTGGTAATCGGAGATTATACCATATGTGGATATATGGCGAACAGCGGGCAGCAGGGCACTTCTGTCCTTTCGGGCACCGGGACAAGAGAGGCAATGTCCGTGACAAGCGCCGCCGCCCCCGGTGTTTTGATGACGGCCTCACAGCCGGCAGGGGTGTTTCAGGTTGACAAAGGCGCTACCTATGATCAACCGGTGCATTTAGCAGGAGAGATTACCGGGCCTGTGCACAATAAGGTCCGGTACAGGGTGAGTATAAATGATGTCCTTATCCAAAGCTCGACGGCCTGGCAAGTACCTCCGGTTTCCGTAGAGGTGAGCATAGGGCCGGAACAATTGAAGGTCGGAGATAATGCTATCGCCGTTGATTATGAAGATGAACAGGGAGCGGCAGGGCAGTGGTCAACGATTGTTGTGAGAAAAGGGGTAGACAGTGTGTATGTATCCTCCGCAGGCAGCTATCCCTATGAGCAGAGCTTGCTTGCGGACGGTTCCAATACCGCATTGATCAAAATCCCTGCTGTCGACGTTTCCCAAGGCTATCTTAAAACCGTCACACTGCACATGGCCTTGGTCAATGGAGACGACCGGACGGGCACCGTCAAAATCGCCCCGATTACAACGGATTGGAACGCGTCCGCAATAACGCCGCAAAATGTGCCCAATATTGACGTTGCATCGGCCATTGAGGCGGAAATCACCAATACAACCGGTCTGGTGACGGTGGATATCACAAGTCTCGCGGAGGCTAAGGCAGGCAAACCGGTTTACGGCATCGCCCTGTATGCGACGGCTTACGCCATCGCCATAGATGCCGGGACGGTAGAGTCCATAACCGATTACTATCCCACCAAGCTTCAGCGGCCCACCGTCGTATACGGCAATAAGGTCAGGCTGGCATGGGACCCGGTGATCCTGGGAAAGCCGGAGGCCTTTGAAAAAACGGTGATTAAAAGAAGCAGCCGCGAAGATATGAGCGGGGCTGTTGTGATAGGGGAAATAAAGGAGATAGATACGCTGACGCTGGAAGACGACACCATAAGCGCCGGAACGGTTTATTATACGATTGAGGTCCATTCGGCTCACTTTGCATATGCCGGGAATCAATTGGACTTTGACATGGAAGATGCCCCGCAGTTTGGCTATGCCCCGGAAAAGGCGGAATTTATGGATGGGGTTGTGAGGATGAAACAGTTTCCTGCCGTGACGGAAAGCCTTCGGGCCGGTGATATGCTTTATGATGCCAATGCGGTGGAAGCGATTAGAGGTACAATACAGCTAAAAGGAGCGTGCGGGGAATGATCGCATCCTTTCATAGGGGCTGTAAAGACTTGGAGATGTGATTCAAATCATAGAATAGAGGTGAAGTCGTATGAAGTTTTCATTGCATACCTTTTTCATGATGGATGATGAAAGTGTAAAATGTTGTGGACAAAATAATATGGGCCAATTAGGATTAGGCCATACGAATCATCCGGTTAGTACAGTAACGGACTTACCCTTTAGTGGTGTAAAAAATATTGTATGCGGGGACAGTCATACTTTTTTTATAATGAACAATGGAAGTATAAAATGCTGTGGACGTAACGATATGGGACAATTAGGGTTAGGGTATAGAGGGGCCCCGGTTAGTAGGGTGACAGATTTACCGTTGGCCGGTGTAAAAAATATTGTATGTGGTGCGCATCACGCCTTTTTCATGATGGATGATGGAAGTATAAGATGTTGTGGTAGTAATTATTACGGCCAATTAGGATTAGGCCATATGAATCATCCGGTTAGCATGATAACAGATTTACCGTTGAGCGGTGTAAAAAATATTGTATG
>JAKSBV010000333.1 GCA_022360955.1 Bacillota bacterium | reverse complement strand
TTTGAATGACTTGCCCAATGCTTGTCGGAAGTATAAACTTTAGCTTATTCTTGACTTGCTTTTTATCTCTCAACATCTCATTATAGACCCGGTTAACGTTAATATCATTGACTTGGATAGGCAAACCGGCACGTTGCAGTAATTTTATTACCCGATCAAAATCACCTTGACCCAGCAGATTTTTCCGAGCAGCTATATATGCGGCTGCATTCATTCCGACGGATACACATTCGCCGTGTAATAAGGAGAACTGCAATACACTTTCGATACCATGCCCGATCGTGTGCCCGAAATTGAGTATTGCCCTCAATCCATGCTCTTTTTCATCCTGTTGTACTACCTGTGCTTTGATGGCACAATTCTTCCGTACTACATACTTTAATGTCTCTATATCCTGATTCAACACTTTTTCAATATTTTGTTCCAGATAATCGAAAAATGCCTTATCGTAAATAACCCCGTGCTTGATTACTTCCGCAAGCCCTGATATAAATTCTCTTTTGGGCAGTGTTTGCAAAGTATTAAGATTGATATAGACAAAAAACGGTTGATGAAAAGCGCCTATAATATTCTTGCTCCCCTTATAATCCACCCCGACCTTGCCGCCTACACTGCTATCCACTTGAGCCAGCAGGCTGGTCGGCACTTGGATAAAACGGATTCCCCGCATATAGGAAGCAGCCGCAAATCCGGCAATATCTCCGGTTACCCCTCCCCCCAGGGCAATGATGGCAGAAGCTCTGTCCAATCTATACTCTAAGCATGCATCATAAATAGATGAAATCGTTTCTAACGTCTTTTGCTGTTCGCCGGCTTGAAAAACAAATTTATATGCTTCAAACCCATGATCCGCAAGTAATTTTTGCATCTGATCCCCATAATGCATATTAACGTTAGAATCGGTTACAATCAGTAATTTGGAGGAAATATTTTTTTCTTTCAGCATTTGCGGCAGCCCTGCAAAGCTTTCTTCAAATATAATGGGATAACTCCTATCTTTTTCTTTTAAATCTACCTTTAAAGGTTTCAAACCATATCACCGTCCTGCTTTTTTAACATTATTGAAGCCATTTTATTGTGATATCTATATATAGATATCGCACAACTAATATTAGAAATATAATTGTATTCCGGCAACGGGTATTCCGAATCTAAGAGCTTGGATTGCTTGCGGCGGGTCCCAGCAAAACTCGCTATCGCTCAAACAGTTGCTGCTTATCCCCTCTGCTGCGCAAACAATCTCTAAGATTCTCCATAATGTCACTTCCATACGATTATATTTCTAGTTCCAGTGTTTATTATCTATAAATTCGATTTTAAAGTTGATTATCTATATAACACATACCTGCTTTAGGTTGTC
>JAKSBV010000311.1 GCA_022360955.1 Bacillota bacterium | reverse complement strand
TCTGCTACTTCGCGTGCAAATCCCATTTCGTGAGTTACAACAAGCATTGTCATCCCTTCATTTGCCAGTTCCTTCATAACGCTTAGAACTTCTCCAACAAGCTCCGGATCAAGTGCTGAAGTAGGCTCGTCAAAAAGCATTACATCCGGCTGCATAGCAAGAGCTCTTGCAATTGCCACCCTCTGTTTCTGGCCACCTGAAAGCATTGCAGGATATGTATCTTTTTTGTCAGCAAGACCGACTTTTACAAGCAGATCCACACCAAACTTAACAGCCTCTTCCCTTCTCATGCCCTTAACTTGTATTGGACCTTCTATTACGTTACCAAGAACCGTCATATGCGGGAATAGATTAAAGTGCTGAAAGACCATCCCAACATTCTGACGCATCTTATTTATCATCTTGGGCTTTCTTTCCACAAGTTCTTCATCAATATATATTTTACCCATCTGGCTCTTCTCAAGGAAATTTACACACCTTAAAAGAGTACTTTTTCCCGAGCCGCTTGGTCCTATAATAACTACAACTTCACCTTCGCTAACTTCCAAATCAATTCCTTTCAGCACTTCCAATTTATCAAAACGCTTATGAAGCCCTTCAACCTTAACCATTTTAAAATCACTTCTTTTTGTCAAAACCATTCACTCCTATCTATCGCTTACAGCAAGCCTGCGCTCAAGTTTATGCAGTAACAAAGTCAATATGGATGTCATTATAAGATAATAGATACCTGCAATAATAAGATACTCCATTTGCCTAAAAGTGGAAGACCCAAGCTGCTGCGCCTTTAGCAAAAGCTCCCTTACTGCTATTGTCATAGCAAGGGAAGAGTCCTTTGTAGCAATTATGAACTGATTTCCCAAAGGCGGTACTGCCCTTTTTAACGCCTGAGGAAGAACAACTCTTCTCATAGCCTGAACCTTAGTCATACCAAGAGACCTTGCAGCTTCTGTTTGTCCTATATCAATAGAAACAATTGCACCCCGAAAAATCTCCGCAATGTACGCGCCATTGTGCAAACCAAATGCAATAGCTGCTGAAGTAAATGAATCAAATTTTATAATTCTTACTATACCATAATAAATAACAAATAATTGCAGTAATATAGGAGTCCCTCTTATTATGGTCACATATATAGAAAAAGGCCACTTAATTATTTTTATCTTTGAGAGTCTTGCTAAAGCTGTAATCAAACCTATAACAAGTCCAAAAATTATTGCTGCCGTAGTTATCTTAAGTGTTTCAAATGCAGCAGGTATAAATATATGAAATTTCTCAAATATTATACTCAAGTCATATCCTAAAAACATAAAGTCAAAATCCAATGATTTTCCTCCTATTCATAGCAAATCATAAGTTCTAATATTGTACATTCCTATTTTAGGCATATACTAAAAATGTTTACAAATTAAAATTCACCGATTAATTAAGTAGGGGAGGACCTATGTGTCATCCCAGGTATAGTTCTAATTATTGTATCAAGGGTACACACAGGTGTATGCCTATATTTGTAAACAACTTGACTCTATACTTATTTCAACTCTTCATACCCTTCAATTTTAGAATCCTTCCTTACAATAAGCTGTGCACCTGAGTAGTAGTAAGGATCTGTAAAATCAACAACTTCAAGCCTTTCTTCAGTTACACCCATGCTTCCGAAAATTCCGTCGTATCTGTCACTTCTTAAACCCTCTAAAATACCATTCCATTCAGTAGTAACAGGAATATATTTGACGCCAAGCTTTTCTGCCACGGCTTTACCTATTTCTACATCAAATCCTGTAAGCTCATCATCTTCTGTAAAGTAATTAAACGGTGGATATCCTCCGCTCATTGCAAATTTAATTTCTCCTGCATCCTTAAC
>JAKSBV010000092.1 GCA_022360955.1 Bacillota bacterium | reverse complement strand
CAGATGGATATGTTCAAATCCTTTGCTTTAAACACCGATGAGCATTATGCTTATTAAAAATGGGGAAACTCAAAGCATAACATTGATTGCAATCTTACGTCTAAAATGATAGAATAGAAAATGCTGATAAACACAGATTATTCAAAGGGAGGTGGTAAAATGGACGCTGGCCCCGGCAGTAAACCTAGAAGTATAAACAAAATAAGCAGTAAAGGGGGTGTGGAAATTTTACTGCCTTTTTTCCCATTGTTATTAAAAACGAATGTATAATCGTATCGGTGTCATATATTGTACACATAAGATTTTGTTTCTGCGGTGAAGGGTGTCATAGCACAAACTTCATAGAAACTATATTTGCGATATTGAACGCAAAAAAGAATGTATACGATATGATTTGCATTTTCCGCGTTGGATGAATCAAAAGATATATTTCGTAATATTGTGTAAGTAAAACCCATGCAACATGTTTATCATGAAATATATAGCTCAAAATATTCTGTTTTGAAGCATAATCACTTCGCCTTTAGTACATTATAAACAATGAGAAACAGAGGCATCGTCATGCTTTATCGGTACCTTGTCACATATCAGCTTAGGGTAGATTTCCGTAGATTTTTAATTCAAAATCATATACTTTCACCTTTACCCATTGAAACGGCAGCAGCTGAGCCGATCAAGGTAAAGGTATGCGCTGAGCCCACCCTTTTGATATACAATGGGGTACCAGACACGTAGAAGCAATATTTATACTATACTCATTTGTTATGGATGTAAAGGAGGTACTCGCTATGGATTTCGAAAGGATCAAAGCCTTATTAGCAGATAAAAATTTTTCTCTTCTTCAGGAAGAATTGATCAATATGCAAGCAGCAGACGTTGCAGAATTTTTAGAGGACTTAGAAGTCAAAATCGCATTGCTGGTTTTCCGGCTGCTTCACAAGGAGATGGCCACAGACGTATTTTCATATTTATCTCACGACCGTCAATCGGAATTGTTGATGTTGGTGAATGAAAAGGAATTTACCGAAATTATAGATGATTTATACTTTGACGACAAAATTGATCTTTTGGAAGAGATGCCCGCCTATGTGGTCAAAAAAATTCTAAGAAATGCCAGTGAAACGGAAAGAAGACTGATCAATCAATTTCTGAATTACCCGGACAATTCTGCCGGCAGCCTCATGACCATTGAGTTTGTGGATCTCAAAAAAGAAATGCTTGTAAAAGATGCGCTGGACAGAATCAGAAAAATCGCTTTAGACAAGGAAACCATCTATACTTGTTATGCGATTAACGCACACCGCGTATTAGAAGGCATTGTTTCTTTAAAAGATTTAGTCCTGGCACCGTTGGATAAAAAAGTGGCGGATGTGATGCAAAAAGAGGTTATATTTGTAAATACGTATGATGATCAGGAGTACATTGCAGACATTGTAAAAAAGTACGACTTGCTGTCCGTACCGGTCGTTGATAATGAGCAAAGACTGGTAGGGATTATTACCATTGACGATATTGTGGATGTTATCGAAGAAGAGAACACCGAAGACTTTCACCGTATGGCGGCATTGGAACCCATGGAAGAAGAATATTTAAGTGCCAGTATATTCGGCCTGGCACGCAAACGTATAGTATGGATGATGGTTTTAATGCTGTCGGCCACCTTGACCAGCTTTATTATACAGAAATATAATGTGGCCCTATCGGCTGTTATTTCATTGGCAGCATACATTCCGATGCTTACCGGTACAGGCGGAAATGCAGGGGCACAAGCCTCTACCCTGTCCATACGCAGCATTGCATTGGGAGAAGTTGGATTTAAAGATATCTTTAAGGTAATCTGGACCGAAATGAGGGTTAGTTTTCTAGTGGGCATTACCCTTGCAATCATTAATTTTTTAAGGATTCTCTTTTTGGAGCCTGCCTTACAGGATAACACTTTTTCCATTGCCATAACCGTATCGGCAACCATGCTTATCACTGTTATGATTGCGAAAATGATTGGGGGTACTCTGCCTATTTTGGCCAAACAATTAAAATTAGACCCTGCAATCATGGCTACTCCGGTTATTTCTACCATCGTAGACGCTCTAACTTTACTGGTATATTTCACATTTGCCACCTGGATTTTCGGCATCGCCTCATAGCACAACTACAATATCTACAACAGGCACCTGTTCCCTGTTGTAGATATTATCCTTGCACAAAATGATTCCAAAATTGAAAATAGTTGAGAATAAATCATTCACAAATCCCCCAAAAATCTAATTCTTCATTCTCAACTCCTCATTATTAATGATTCATTATAAATTACCCCCTCCTCGCTATTCAATAATTCAACTTCATCACTTGTTCCGCAATATCGCGAAAAATAGGCGCAGCCGTAGAACCGCCCCATCTTCCGTTATCCACAAGTATCACCATCGCATATTTAGGCTTTTGGGCAGGAAAGTATCCGGCAAACCATGCATGTACTTTTGTTTCCCCATCCACCATCCAGCCTGTCTCCGCACTGCCCGTTTTCCCTGCCGTTCCTCCATACTCATCGAGATTGGCTTTTGTACCTGTCCCGGAAAGCGTCACTTCCTCCATCATCCTTTGAATTTTTTCGGCTACCCTCGCGCTAATAATCCTAGTATCGTCTTTTTGCCTTATATCTGTAATGGTATTCCCCATATCCGTTACCACCGCGTCCGCGATGTTCAATTTTTTCCTTACACCATTATTGGCGATTGTCGTCACCATATCTACCACTTGGATAGGCGTTACCAATATTTCTCCCTGCCCTATTGAGATATTGGCAATTTCTCTGGATGACACATATCGATTTTCAGGTATATATCCGCTCTGTTCATACAACCCGTCTAAAAGGTCTACAGGTCTTCCCAGTCCAAACCTTTTGGCCATACTCACAATAGGGTTATATCCTACTTTTAGGCCGACATCAATGAATGTGGAATTGCAGGAATATGCAAAGGCATGTAAAAAATCGACTTCTCCGTGTCCGTCCATATGGCTGGAACAATTGAATTGCTTTCCGTCTACATCGATATGGCCCGTACAGTGAAATAGGGTCTGGGGTGACACCACTTTGTCCTCCAATGCAGCGGTGGCAACAATAATTTTAAAGATCGAACCCAAATCATAGGCAGCAAAAACTTTATTCACCAATTCGCCATCTTTACTATCCATATATTGCTCAATATGATTTTGAGAATAATTAGGTCTGCTGGCCATTGCCAGGATATCCCCCGAATCGATATCCGCTATCACTACGGCCCCGCTCCTGATTTTCCGATCCATAACCTCCTCTACAATGCGCTGTATATGATAGTCTAACGTAAGTCGTATCCCGACATGATCCTTCTCATTAAAACAATTGGTTACGCGATATCCCAATCCCGGAATAGAACGTTTAAAAGCATCTCCAATCATTCCTATACTTTGAGACTTATTCACGGTTAATTGCTGGTTGAACACTTTTTCAATCCCTGCATAACCCACGTCATCCGTATCATTGACATAGCCGACGAGGTGTCTCGCCAAAGAACGGTCTCCATATCTTTTGTTTAATTTTACAATTTTGATGCCGGGATGCTCTAATTGAGTCTCCACGTCCGACCGCTCATAAGCCTCAACAACAAAAATCACCGGTTTCTGTCTCTCCAGCATTTTTACAATCTCTTGCTGCCCATAACCTGTAAAGTATGCAAGCCTCCGCGATATTTCTTCAAAGTCTTTCATAAAGTTCGGTACGGCTACAATATATAATTTTTCCTGTGCATTGGTAAAGGGAATCATACGTCTATCGTAGATATTACCGCGAACAACCTTTAATTTAGTATCAATGGCTCTTTGTTTTACAGCTTGTTCCGTCAAATCATCTTTTTGCCCTATCTGCAGATACATAAGTCTTCCTACGATACTCACAAATAGGATTGTAAAAAATATTAAAAGACTATTTAATCTATTATAACGAATCAATCATACACCCCCATTACGAGATAAAAATACAGATAAAGATAGGGATCTATAGAATATCATTTCTTTCTCTTTTATCGCTACCTTTATCCGATATTATCCCCTGCTGCGGGGTGTGTTATACAATTGTTTCCTTCTGTTTCCGTCTTCGCAAAATTGCATCGGCAACAACAGGGTTTGCCATGGGTATTTTGAATACCATTTGAGGATGGGGCGCCACATCTATTTTTTCCCCTTCCTTGTTTTCCATTTGTTCAATCACTTGTGCAAAATAAGGTCTGCCGGGCTGTAATACTTCGATCTCATCCCCAAGCATCAAACGATTTCTTTGTTCTATTGTTGCAATACCCGTATGCCGGTCGTATGCTTTGACCAGGCCTACGATATCATACTCCCTGATATATGAACCGGTCTCATAAATTTGCTCTTGACCGGAAGGCTTCCCGAAATAAAAACCCGTCGTATACGCTCTATGACTTACCTTTTGCAATTCCTCCAAAAGCAGCGGGTCCAATACATACTTCTCCGGATTTTCCAAATAGGCATCGATGGCCTGTCTATACGCATTCACCACTGTCGACACATAATACGCGCTTTTCACTCTGCCCTCTATCTTGAAACTTGAGAGTCCGCTTTTGCACAATTCGGGAATATGTTGAATCATGCATAAATCTTTAGAATTATAAATATATGTCCCTCTATTGTCCTGATACACAGGCATATATTCTCCGGGTCTTTTTTCTTCCATCAAATAATATTTCCAGCGACAAGGATGGGCGCACGCACCACGATTTGCATCCCTCTCCGTCATATAATTGCTGAGCAAACACCGCCCCGAATAGGATATACACATAGCACCATGGATAAAAGCCTCCAGTTCAAGGTGCTCAGGTACTTTTCTCCTTATCTCGCTTATCTCCTCTAAGGAAAGCTCTCTCGCCATCACCACTCTTTTTGCACCCAGCTTATACCAGAATTCCGCCGACTTCCAATTTGTATTATTCGCCTGGGTACTTATATGAATCTCCATATCCGGGGCAACCTCTTTTACAATTGCAAAAATCCCCGGGTCGGAGAGGATAATTGCATCAGCACCCATGCCCTGCACTGCACTAATATACTCGGGAAGAGTCTCCAGATCCTCATGATGGGGAATAATGTTGACGGTAACATATGCCTTCTTGCCTTTGCTATGGGCGAACGCAATACCTTCCTTCATTTGTTCTATTGTAAAATTATCCGATGCTACTCTTAATCCAAATTGCTTTCCGCCAAGATAGACAGCGTCAGCACCATAGAGAATGGCCATTTTTAATTTTTCCAAGTTACCGGCAGGCGCTAACAGCTCCGGCTTATTCATATGTATCAGCTCCCCAATTTATAAGATATCGCTACCCCGTCTCCTATCGGAATAACCGTTGTTTCCAATTGCCGATGATCGGATATGACGGCAAGATAATCTCTCATCCGTTTCACAATGGTTTTCTTTCTCCTTACTACAAGCGCATCCGTAGCGATCATCCCTTTATAAAGCACATTGTCGGACACGAGCACGCCACCTTCTCTCAGAAGCCGGATACAATGGGGCAAAAACGTCATGTACTTCCCTTTTGCGGCATCTACAAAAATATAATCATATTCTCCCTCTAAAGCAGGAAGGATCTCTGTGGCATCCCCTTCAATAATATTAATGCTGTCCTCAAGATTCGCCTTTCTTATATTCTCCTTTGCGATGTCTATCATTTTTCCATATCTCTCAATGGTATCGATTTTCCCGCCTTGCTTTAAGGTTTTGGCAAGCAGGAGAGCCGAATAGCCTATCGCCGTACCAATCTCAAGAATATCCGTCGGCTTCACAATCCTTGCAATTACAAAAATCAGTCTTGCTACCTCCGGGTGAACGATCGGAACATGATGGGCATAAGCATAACGCTCCATTTCTTTTAGTATACCCTCGTTTTGCGGAATCGTTTCCCTGATATATTGTGTGATATAATGATAATTGATATGATCCTCCGTCATTAACTCTCTCCTATTTCCTTCTCTGAATCCTATTGACCGCATTAATATGTTCATTAAACGTTTTTGAATACACATGGCTTCCATCATCTTGCGCTACAAAAAACAGATAATCGTTGTCATCCGGGTATAACGCCGCTTGAATCGATTTTTCTCCCGGTGATGCAATGGGACCAATCGGCAGTCCTTTATGGCGATACGTATTATACAATGAATCTATTTTCGTATCCTCTGTCGATAGTATTGGCTTTCGTTCCCCTAAAACATACTGAACGGTTGCACAGGATTGCAGAAAAGGATATTGTCTGCTTTCCAGCCGGTTGTGAAAAACAGCAGAAACGAGAGGCCTCTCAATATCCAGTCTTGCTTCTCTTTCAATAATAGAGGCCAGGATGACCACCTCATCAACCGTCATGCCTAATCCCTTCGCTCTTTCATAATACTCCGGCTTGAATTTTTCATCAAACCGGTTCAGCATTTTGACGATAATCTCTCTCTCATCGGCATTCCGGTACACCTCATAGGTGTCGGGAAAAAGGTAACCTTCCAACCTGTTCTCTCTTTCAGGCAAATCTTTCAAAAAGGCATACTCAAAATCGCCGTTTTCGATTAAATCCATAAATTTTTCTCTATCAATAAGCTTTTGCTCTGATAACTTTTCTACAATTTGACTGAGCTCCCACCCTTCCGGGATGGTAAAACGAGCCGTTTCTCTTATTTTAACGGTTTTTTTCAAGGCATTCATCATATCCGGATATTCCATCGACGTATGTAATACATGCTTGCCTTGTTTATATAGTCCGTCATTTTCATTCATTTTTGACGCAATCCTAAAAAGAAGAGGATATTTAATCAGTCCCTTTTCCTTCAAAATCATTGCAATATCAGTGGTAGAAGCCCCACCGGGAATAACCACTTCTACGGTTCGATGCTCCGTATGTTTGGGTTCAAGTCGGCTCGGATTTTTCATATATTCATAGCCTAACTCCAATCCATATTTGCCTCCTACGATACACGCCATCACAATGGTAAAAAATAATAATAATTTTATTAAAATAATCGTTAGTCTATTGCCTTTACCGGCTTTCTTTTTCGGCTGTGGAACCAAACGCATTATCATGCCCTCCCTCTTTTAAATAGCCCCCATGTCTCATCTTATCACAACAAAAAAGAAACAATCGTTTACTGATTTATCCATTTTCTAAACGTTCGGCTGTTAAAGATTCTTTATTAACTATTTCATTTTAGCTTAACAAAAGACAAGTGTCAATTTAATAATGGGGAAAGGGTATAAATTTGAGTTGAAGAAAATTCATTCCAACAACTGATATTCCAAGGCTAAAAAGTGGTTGAGGGCCGAGAGGTGAGGGTTGAGAAAGCGACACCGGCAAACTCTAAAACAGCTTATGACTTATTGTTTATTCCGGAATCGCTCATGAATCCTAAACTTTTAATTCTTCATTCTTCATTTTTCATCACATATATTCTAATCATTGCTTAAGGGAGCCGATCATCACGCCTTTGACAAAATATTTTTGTACAAACGGATACATGACTAAAACCGGAAGAGAAGATACAATGATCACACCGTATTTGATGGTTTGTGCAATCCGTTTTAACCGTTCAACAACTTCCGGGTCTGTTGTTGTAACGTCCACGGTTTGACCGGTTATCAAAATATCTCTTAATATTAGCTGCAAAGGATATAAACGGATATTGTTTACATAGATTAAAGCATTAAAAAAGGAATTCCAATGGGAGACCGCATAATATAGTGCCATAATTGCAATAATCGGTTTCGACAACGGTACGACGACCACCATAAAGTATTTGGGTATCGTACATCCGTCTATTTCAGCCGCTTCCTGCAATTCCAAAGGTAATGTAGAGATATAATAGGTTCTTGTAATGATTAAATTAAACACGGAAAAAGAGCCTAATATGATTAGTACATAAGGCGTGTCAATGAGTCCCAACGATTTTACAACAAGATAGGTCGGGATCAATCCGCCATTAAAATACATGGTAATAACCATAAAAAGCATAATGATCTTCTTACCTTTGAGATCTTTTCTCGACAGAGCGTAACCGGCCGGAATCGTAATCAACAGGGCCAATAAAGTACCAAAAAAAGTATACATGAATGTATTATAATACCCTCTCCAAATTCTGATGTCTTTCAGAATATAAGAGAAGCCTTCAACATTGATCCCTTTCGGATACAATATGATATCACCGTTTGCCACCATGGCAGGGTCGCTGAATGAGGCGATAAGCACAAAATATATGGGATACAGCGTAAAGACCAGTATGCAAAATACGAAAATATTTACAATCGTATCAAATACTTTATCATTGTTTAAAAAATGCTTTATCACAAATATCCCTCCTTACCAAACACCAATGTTTGTAATCTTTTTGGAAATTTTATTGACAAGGATTAATAATAAAAAGTTAATAATATTATTAAATAGGCCAATGGCTGTAGAATAACTGAATTGTCCGCTTTGAATACCTACTTTGTATACATAAGTAGAGATGATTTCGGAATGCTCCAGATTCAAATTATTTTGAAGCAAAAAGGCCTTTTCGAACCCCACGCTCATAATCCTGCCCGCATTTAATATTAAAAGAATAATAATCGTAGGTAAAATGGAAGGAAAATCCACATGTATAATCCTCTGGATTTTACTGGCACCGTCAATGATTGCAGCCTCATGGATTTGAGGATCAACGCCGGATAAGGCCGCGATGTAAATAATTGAGCTCCACCCCATGCCCTTGAAGACATCGGTCCATACGTAAATATGCCTGAAGTATTCAGGTTTGGACATAAATTTTATTTTATCGAATCCCAGTATCTCGATAATCTGGTTGTATACCCCCTCATTGCCTAAAAGGATAAAGATCATACCGCAGAATACAACCGTAGAAATAAAGTGCGGCGCATAGGTTACCATCTGGGTCAGTTTTTTAAATCTCTGATTTTTTGTATAATGAAGCAGCAGTGCCAGGATAATCGGAACGGGGAATCCGGCAATTAATCCATAAAAACTTAAAGCCAACGTATTAATAAGTAGTTGGACAAATTGATAAGAATCAAAAAAGGTTATAATATGTTTTAGCCCAACCCAGGGACTGCCTAAGATGCCCAGAGACGCTCTATAGTCTTTAAAAGCGATCTGCACCCCATACATTGGTATATAATTGAATATGATAAGATACACAATGGCCGGCAGAACAAATAAATATAATATCCATGATTTTCGAATATAGGCAATGATTTTTTTTCTCTTCTTTGCCCTGTTATTTAAAATATTCACAGCCAGTGTGTTTTCTTTGCCAATTTTCAAATGACTCACACCCTTTCTCATACTATTGGTAAGTAATAGGATGAAGCCTTAGGCTTCATCCTATAGGAGCATCTCATTGAATTGAAAAATATGACGGAAGCATATATTTATTTGCTATCAACAAACGCTTGAACCAATTGCTTGTATTCATCTACTTTCAGTTTGTCGAGCGTCTTCAAATGCTCCTGCCATGAAGCCTCATCAATGCCGTTCACTACAGAATTCGCAATGAATTTATCCAAATATGCGGTAATATCGGTAAGTAATATGGCTCTTCTTTCCGCATTATCCGGTTTTGCAAAACCTGCCGGTAAGGACCGGTATCCCCACCCGCTTTCTATAATTTTTCGGTTCAGCAGCAGTTTGGGCCTATCTCCGTAAGAATCCTGCCATTGGTTGATGATCCCTAGGTGCATAAATCCCGGTGACGTTCCGCCAAAGGCCTGGTAATGTCTAAGGTCTCCTTTTTTATGCGCTTCAAGTCCGTATTTCTCATAGACGGCCTTCTCATCAAGCTGCAATATTGTTTTTCCATTTTCCCCTTGAAAGAATTTCCACGCTTCCCCTTCCACCCCGCGGTTCCATTCCAGGATGTTTTTGGTGGAAGAATTGACATAGTCATACCATCTCACAAGAGCGCCGGGGTTTTTGCACTTATTTGTAATGGCGAACCCACCCGCTACTTCAATATTATTGAGTACAAACATGGGTTCTCCGCTGTCACCGTTTAAAACAACGGGTAGATAGATATCTTCTTTTTTTGAATTGTATGCAATATATGCCCCTACTTTATCCAGTTTAGGATCATTTTGGGCGTCATATTGTTCCCAGCTCTGGGTAAAAACTTCTTCATCCATCAAGCCTTCCCGGTATAATTTGTTGAACCAAACCAAGGCCCTGTAATAGCCGTCTTCTTCAGGGCTGAATATCGCTTTCCCGTCTCGGATAAACACATGGGCATCATTTTCCAACACCCCAAAAGGTCCAAACATATTCTCAAGGGCGGTCCCCCATCCCCAAATACCTCTGAATGAAAACGGAATTTCATCGGTAGTATCACCGTTGCCATTTGGGTCTCCTTCTTTAAATGCAACCAGCACATCATAAAATTCATCGATGGTGGTTGGCACGTCTTTGCCTACGGCTTCTAACCAATGACTGTTAATATTCGTCTGTGCATCAATAACATTCCAATAGGTTTCATCACCTGTGGGCAGAGAATATATCTTATCATCCGGGGCCTTTAATATCTTCCAATACTCCGGCCTGCTGTTAAAGAAAGAGACAATATTTGGTGCAAAATCCTCAACCAAATATTCGTCGATAGGTGTCAATTGGGGATATTTTGTACTTAAATCGACACTGCCGATGATCGCATCGGGCAGCGAATCGGTGCTGAATAAAATGTTGATTTTTTCTTTCCAGCTTGAACCCGGTACTTCAACCCATTTGATGTGCACATTTGTTGCCTTTTCTGTGTCAATGACCACTTGCTTCTTACCCACCTCAATACGCGTACTCATTTGCGGAACATAAATTTCAAACTCCTCTTTTTCGTTTAATATAGGCAGACCGGAGGTGTTTAGATTATTTGTAACATTTGATTCGGATGCAGTATCTTTTTGAGCATCGGGCTTTGTTGTGCCGCAAGCAGCCAGTGAAACAATTAATATGAAGCTTAGCAAGAAATACAATACCTTTTTCATATACTCTCTCCTTTAATTTTTATGTTTCCACTTCCAATATCACTGCATGTAAATACCGGTTCTTATTGGTATATATAGGCATTACAGATAAACCCGCTTACATCTTGGGGTTTATATGGACCCAAAAAGCGCGCGCATTCAATGTTGAGAAACCATACCCTATACACCGCATAAGATTTGCAATGATCATCTCCATTTTAAAGTTGAAACATATACTAATGATTAAATTTTAAGCAGCATGCTCTCTGACATGTCCAGCGTTTCAAGTGTAACTGCTCATATATAATTTTATGCACCGTTTTACCCAAAAACAATAGTTCATATTTTAATGAAATTGTTCTTTGTTTGAATAGCTTTGATCAGCCGGGACTTTAACGTTTTCTAAATTTATTTTTTAAATTTTGGCGCATTCAAATTGAAAAATAAACGATTTATCACATAGAAAGGCTAACTTGAATTGACCTATCCTTTGTTTTTTAACAGAAAGGGAAATAAGTTTATAGATAACGCACACTAGAACTAGAAATATAATTGTATGGAGGCAACATTATGGAGAATCTTAGAGATTGTTTACGCAGCAGAGGGGATAAGCATCAATTGTTTGAGCGTCAGCGAGTTTTGATGCGACCCGAAGCAAGTAATACAAGCTCTTAGATTTGGAATACCAGTTGCTGGAGTACTATTATATTTCAATGTTTACTGTGCGTGAGCTATGTGAAAAAGGTGTTTACAGATCTATTTTTTCAAGATTTTCATTCTGTATTCACCGGGTGTGATGCCGACAACTTTTTTAAATTTTTTAATAAATGCCGAAGCGTTGGAATATCCCAGTTCTGAAGATATACAACTGATTTTTACATCGCTTTGTTCCAGCATGGATTTAGCATACCCCATTCTTAATGAATCTATATAATCCGAAATGTTTTCACCGGTACATTTCTTGAAATATTGACTTAAATTGGACGGTGTCGTATCCATATAAGCTGCCATATACTTCAATGAAAAATTCGCATCCCGGTATTTGTCATTAATAAAATTAATGACATTGTCAATTCTTTTATAAACTTTCGGCTTGCTTCGATTGCCGCCTTCATCCAGATCGGCATATATCTGAATCATATAATCTATCTTTTCAACGATATCTTCCGGAGAATGATAGGAAGTATTAACGATGTTTTGCTTGAAATCCCAACCAAAAAGAAAATCAAGCTCCTGCTCACTGGTATTGTCTTCGATTGTGTGCACGATATCATTCAATACAAAAGCGCTTAAAGACATATGATTATTCTTTTTAATAAAACACTTTAAATTGGTCAACGCAAAAACTACTTTATCAATATTATTCATTGAAATGGCCTCTTTCAAGACTAGAAACTCCATCGTGGGATAGGATGTATGACTGGTATTATGAATGATTTCATTGCATACGGGAATACCAAGCGTCATAGCCTGTTCAACCAATATCTGCGCTTGCGTATAGGAACGGTTTAATCTATTGACATTTCTGACGATATAGCCTATTCCGATATAGAAATCGTTTACGGTTTTGCGATTCAACGAAAGGAGGCCGGTATAACACTCATCCAGTATCTCTCTTTTTCCCGCAGCAATATAAACCCTTTGGGCTGCTGTGGTTTTTAATACATAAATACTGCATTTTTTTCTAAATGTATCGATTAGTTCGGAAAAAAATACTTCCTCCCCTGTCTCATAGCTTATTTGATTGATTATAAAACAAAAATAGTTTTTATGATCTAACAGGATTCCTTCTTGTTGACACTCATTTCTTAACGATGAGGAAATATTGCCTTTAAGACTTAACAATTGATAGAGGCGCTTTTCTTTTCGAATCTCCGCTATCGATTCTTCGAGCAGCTTATTATCACATAATAAGTCGCTGACAACATTATCAATCAAGGTGTATTCGTCCTTTAATTCTTTGTATTTCAAGGTAGCCTTGGTGACATTATTGATAATCGCTTTAATGGGTGTGTAATTTTGTTTCAACATATAAAATATCAGTATTAAACCTAGCGAAAACACGGCAGCAATGGTAAGGGATTGGATAATAATAATAGGATACACCGGTTTTGTAAAGGAATGCTTGTTTACGTATACAACCATATATAAGCTAAACTCATCTCTAGGAGACAAAAAATAATAATCACTCCTTTTTTGGAAATCGGTGACAGCCTGTTGTTTTTCAAAGGTCCGGTTCAAAATTTGTTCATTCACCTCTAAATCCGTGGAATAAACGGGCTCATCCATATAGTACAGTATAAATTTTTCTTCTTTACTGAAAGCCATAGATTGAAACATCTCTTCAATGATTTGGTGATTAATGACGAACAGCATATAGGATACGGGTAAATTGGTTGTATAGTCCGTTTCCACCGGAACGATATACAGCAGGGAATCGTTAGCATTGCCTACAAAATTTCCTTGGACAAATTGATTGTTTTTGATATCATGAATCATTACATTGTTTTTCATTTCTTTATGTAATATGTTGGTAAAAAAATAGGATTCTCTATACGTTCCGCCGCCGGAATAGATTTTTTTTGCTTTTGTATCATAGAAAAATATGTTGCTTACAAATTTGTCCATATTTTCGTTTTCAGACAAATATTTTTTAATGTCAAAATAAATGACCGGCATATTTTCTTCAATATAATCGGTCATAAACATTTGCTGCTTTGAACGATATACAATCTTGCTCAATTGATATAATTGCTGATCTAATAGTTTGGATTGGTAATTGATAGAATTCATTTCGTTTCTTATCACTGCATTGATTAAAAAACTGTGTATTAGATAATATCCCATCACCCCAACGACGATAACAGGTATGATCAGGATGACCAAATAAGATATTAATAAAATTTGGAATCGGGAAAATCTATTTTTAACGACATACATATACGATCCCTCCCCGACCTGCCAACTGATTTAGCATATTCATTATATCTTTTTTTTGAAAAAATGTCAATTAAACAAAATCAGTATTAATGCACTGTTCACTTCCTTTTAAAGCCTTCTGCCGCCCCTCTGTTATTTTGACATTCTTAAAAAAAGCAGCTCGCATAGCTCTAAAAATAAAAAAGGTCGAAAAGACAGTAAGTCCTTTCGACTTTTGTAGGAAGTTACAATATAATATAGCCTAAATACATTGGCATTGAATATAGATAAACGGGATAATATGTTTTCGGAAGTGCTGTTAATCTCTCTTTATATTGTTCTTAAATGCGTAGATAGCGGCCTGTGTTCGATCGGACACATTTAATTTTTTGAATATGTTGGAAACATGATTTTTGACCGTTTTTTCACTAATATATAGTTTGGCTGCAATCTCTTTATTTAACATTCCTTCCGCAATAAGTTCCAAAACTTCGATTTCCCTTTTTGTGAGTAATTTTTGATTTTTATTTCTGTCATCTTCTGTCGTAACTCTGTTAAACTCTTTAATAAGTTCGGTCGTCATATTGGGCTGAATATATGATTGTCCGTTATAAACACTGCGTATTGCTTTAATCAAAACTTCCGAGTCGGCATCTTTTAACACATAGCCTGCAGCCCCCAATTGGACGGTTTTGACAAGGTATTCCCGTTCCGTATGGATGGTTAGCATAACAACCTTGGCCGGGCACTCTCTTTCTTTTAATTGACCTAATGCCTGAATCCCGTTCAGCTTAGGCATATTGATGTCCATTAGAATGACATCCGGATGAATCTGCATTGCAAGATTTACAGCTTCTTCTCCATTAGCGGCTTGTGCAATCACTTCTATATCGCCTTCTAACTCAACAATCTGTTTTAATCCCTGCCTCACCATCGAATGGTCATCAGCTATAAGAACCCTTATTTTCTGCATCTTTCTCCTCCTCACTTAAATGTAAAGGTATTTCAACATTTAATCTTGTCCCTTTCCCTATATCAGATCGTATTTTAAAAACGCCTCCAAGCAATTCTACCCGTTCTCTCATACTGCAAAGCCCAAATCCCGAACTGGTATCGTCAATGTTTTGGCTTGCTTCTTCCGGGTTAAAGCCTCTTCCATTATCGTGTATGTACATTAATAGTATATCCTCGGTAAAGGATAGGTCTATCATCACACTATCTGCTTGTGCATGCTTTCTGACATTATTTAAAGACTCCTGCACAATGCGAAAAGTAGTAAGGGAAATAACGGAGCGGATATCGTCGGGGCTGCCTTCTGCCTTAAACTTCACATTAATACCCATCTCATTCTCATAGTTCGATACGTATCTCTCAATAGTAGGAACCAATCCCAAATCATCTAACGACATGGGCCTTAAATCATAAATAATTCTTCTCACATCTTGCAAACAACCTCGTACAACACGCTTTAAGTCTTTCAATTCGTCTTTTGCTTTACTGATATCCACATCCAACAGTCTTTCACATATATCGGCCTTAAGAACCACATTGGACATCGTCTGTGCCGGGCCGTCATGAATATCTCGTGCAACCCTTTGACGTTCCTCTTCCTGAGCCGTTATAATTTTCATACCCAAATATTGTTTTTGCTGCATACTCTCCAATTGAAAACTTAAACCCTGCAAATCATAGGTTAAATACCCCATCGCAATCTCAACTTGAGACATTAGTTCTTCAGCTTTTCCAACCGTTTTATAGGCCTGTTTAAGACGTATTTCCAGTTCATTGCGCCTAACAATAAAGTTTTGTTCCTGTTCTTTTTTAACTGCCAGCTCAATTCTTAAACCATCGGCCTTATCGTAAGCTGCTTTCAACTCTGCTTCAGAACGATTCGCAAATTGTTTGCTGAGTGCTATTAATCTTCTACGACTTGCTTTTAATCCGATTTCAATGTTCTCAATATTTTTAAACATCTGTTTAAGCTGCTCTTTTAAGTCATTTAGTTCTTGTTCCAGTCGTTTACATTCTTGCCGAGCACTTTCGGAAATATCAAAAATTTGCTCTTTACTTTTGTTAATTGCGCATATCGTCTTCTTTATAATGTTGTCCAGATTATTTAAATCAACTTTTTTACTAACCACAGATTGTCACCTTTCAAAAAATAATATACACTTGTTTCTATCTCTTAATTCTATACAAACAACCTAAATCCCTCTAGAAAATTTTGGTATATTGTAGAAAATTTTGTACGTTTCCACAAATAAAAGAACGCTATCACCTGCCGTCTGGGTTCCCAGTACTATTTATCAACGTTAAAAGACATCTAAAACAACAAATAAATAAGCCACACAGACTATATGGCCCTATCCATTATATAGTCTATTTGGCTTATTTACAAGTACAATTTATGTTTTAATGGATATTGTATCCCATGTCTGTTACCGCACTTTTGATGTCTTGCTCGTGTATCGCCGCATCATCAAAATCTACCTTGACATGTTTGCTGTCCGGATCGATTTTAACGTTTTCCACACCTTTCAAGGCACCTACCGCACTTCTGACGACATCAACACAATTACTACAAGTCATATCATTGACTTTAAATTCAACAGAATTCATTTTATCACTCCTTGTATTTGTTTTCTCAACCCCCTTTTTTAGCTTTTCTCTGCAAAATATATTCTACTCCAAGCAACGATGGTTCTACTTTTTTGTGTAAATATAAATGCCATTTTAAAGTTGGATATCTATACTATCGTTTGAATATTTGTCATCATTTATACAAGAAAAAACGCAATAACTGTTCCGGATCAACGAAAACGATACCGCACATCACTGCCCGCCCCTTATTATTTCCGTTATGACAAGCACTTGAAGTATAATATAAATGCCCATAGTTACGAGCACAGGGATATTGATAAAAGCCGCCTTTAAATGAAACCGCGCAGCAGATATTGACGGCTTCGGTTGTAATGCAGTAGTACGATTAAACAGGACTAGAGCAGCAATAAATACAACGAGCGATGCAACCAACATCAACAGAAAAAATGCAAAAGAATTTAAAAATGCATGATCTGCCCAATAGATTCCATACAAATATTCCATAGTCATTGCAAAGGCATTATTTACAAAATGCGCTAATATTCCTGCAAAGATAGAGCCTGTGCGCACCACTAAATAACCGAATACAATGCCGAAAAAAATAGGGCCGACAAGATTCTTTATATCACCATGCATAAAACCGAATAGTAACGCCGAGAGAACAATCCCCGCTTTTGTTCCTCGAATTTCATAGGCCGGCAGTACGATACCTCTCATCATGATTTCCTCACAAACCGCAGGCATCACTCCGACAATCACAATACTCACTATTAAGCTGCCGAAATGATCCGGAACAGGTATGGGAGACGGCGGAATTTCTCCAATTAGATCTAATAGCAGCAAAACCGGCCAGTTCAGGAATTGCGCTATATATTGTCCGGCTAATCCTATCATCGCAATTAATAGGATATGCAATGGTTTTAGAGGCTTTAACCGTAATGTATCCTTTATATTTACGCCTTTGTATTTTACATATATAATAGACGGTAAAAGCACCGCCAATAGCTGGGTAAAAACCAGTAATACGTAGGTAATAACATTCTCCTCCGGTTCCCCCTGACCGGCAATCGCATAAAACAATACCACCATCACAGAGATTACAATGCCTACAACAAACTGCATAATCATTCCAATCAAAAATAATCTGTTTGCACCTCTAACTGTCACTTTACCCTGCGTGTTCATAGCTTATTATCCTTTCTTCCGTAAT